>JBOHIT010000374.1:0-8316 GCA_050726155.1 Bradyrhizobium sp. | reverse complement strand
GCCGTAGAGATCGATCACGTCTTCATTGCGCATCCGGATGCAGCCGGACGAGACGTTGGTGCCGATGGTCCAGGGCTCGTTGGAGCCGTGGATGCGATAGAGCGTCGATCCCAGATACATTGCGCGGGCGCCGAGCGGATTTGTCGGTCCGCCTTCCATGTGCCGCGGCAAATCGGGACGCCGCGCCAGCATTTCCGGCGGCGGGGTCCAGGCCGGCCATTCCTTCTTGGCCGAAATCGTCTTGACGCCGGACCAGGTGAAGCCGGGACGGCCGACGCCGATGCCGTAACGCAAGGCCTTGCCGTCGCCCTGCACCAGGAACAGGAATTTGTTGGGCGTATCGACGACGATGGTGCCGGCGCTTTCCTTGCCCGAGTAGTCGACGACCTGCTTGTTGTATTTCGCATCGACCGGGCGCTGCGCCGGATCTGTCACTTCTTCCTGCTGCTGGCGCATCGATTGCTGCGGGTCCATCGGCGGCAGCGGCGCGCCCCGCCCACCATATCCGTAACCCGGCTGCTGCTGGTAGGCCGGTTGCGGCTCATAGGCCGGCCGCTGCTGATAACGGCCGCCCTGTTGCGGGCCGTCGCCGAACAGGAATTCGATGAAGCCGCCGCCCATTTGCGAACGTTCGGCATAGGCGATGCGCACCGGCGCCGGCTGCGCGGGCTCACGCGCGTAAATCACGGTGGGTTCGGCGAGTGGCGCGGCGTCGATCGCAAAAGCGGAATCGGAGAAGCCAAGACACGACAAGCTACACGACACGCTCGCAAGGAGCGCGAGAGAGATTTTTCTGAACATCGACGTACTCTGTACTGTTTCGTCACTGTTGCGCTTGGCGACGCCTGAAGTGGCGGCGCTGCACGTGGTCAATAAAGGGTCAAAACCACATCGGTTTGGTAAACAGAACCGGCGTTTCGATTCACCACGTCGTCGATTGCGGGTTGATTTGTCCGGTAGCGTTTATTTTGCGTGAACGCCGGGCACACATGGTTAACCCTTGGTGTGCGCCGCGCGGATGAAGCCGTCGCGACGTGTTCCCCGCGTGAACCTCACGTTAAATCGCGACGGTCTAAAAGACATCACGGAGTGAAGGGGTGGGAATACATCATGTCGGTTAGTCGCAAACGTTTTCGTATCGAACAGGCCATTATGGGCGATGTGCCCATGGCGGTGTCCGCGGTTGCCGAAGGCGGCGATATCGGCCCGATGCATCGCGAGATCATGAGCGAGCTGCGCTCGATCCGCGCCCAGATGGCCGCGGGCGGCCAGGTCCGCGCCGCCGTGACTGAATCGACCGATGCATCGGTGGCGCGCGAGGTTGTCGAAGCCCAGGCGCTGCTGGAAACCTATCGCGCCCAGATCGAACAGTGCGAAAAGCTCAAGGTCGAGCTCGACCTCATTCACGACGCCATCAACCGCACCAAGCGGGAAATCGCGACGCTGCACGGCAAGAGCTTTGACGGCGGCGAAATGGCCAAGGTCAATGGCGAGCTCGGCGCCGTCGTCGGCGGCACCGAACAGGCCACGCAGCAGATTCTCGAAGCCACCGAGGCGATCGACCAGGCAGCGACCGCGCTGTCCAAGAACACTTCGCCGGACCAGCAAAAGCTGCTCAGCGAGGAAATCCAGGAACGCGTCATCTCGATCTTCGAGGCCTGCAATTTCCAGGATCTCACCGGTCAGCGCATCAGCAAGGTGATGACCACGATGAAGTTCATCGAGAACCACATCAACGTGATGATGGACATCTGGGGCGGTGTCGACGCGCTCAAGGCGCACGCGACCCCGATCGTCGACGTCCGTGAAGGCGACGCCAAGCTGCTCAACGGCCCGAAGCTGGACGGCGACGTCGGCCACGCCTCGCAGGACGACATCGACGCGCTGTTCGATTAGGTTTCAGCCCGGCGCCCCCGAAGGGCGCGGAACGAGAGATATGAAAACGCCGGCGCGAAGCCGGCGTTTTTTTTTGCGGATGAGGTTAAGGCTTTTATCGGCTCAGGCGCGGGGCGCGCAGCGGACATAGACCATGTTGCCGTAGCGGACCGCGGCATCCTTGTCGACGAAGCGGGTCACCAGCACGCGGCCGTCGAACGAGACGATCTCGCGGTCCTGTTCGCCCGGGGTCGGTCCGGCCGGGCCGATATAGTTCTTGCCGCTCGGTGACCCCTTGAGGCGCAGTTCCTGCGGCGTGGCCTGGTCCGCCAGATGCATGACCACGCCGCCGGAGGTGCCGGCACTGATCACATAAGGCTGCTTGCACTGCCCGCGGGCCGCGTTTTCGGTGCGGGCCCGGTCATTGGGATTCTGGTATGAGGCGAGACCCCAGCGGCCGACGATCTCGTCGGAGCGGATGGTGGCCGGCATTTCCGGCGCCACGCCCGGCTCGGCCTGGACGTCCGAACTGGGTGATGTCAGCGACGGCAGGCTCATGCTGCTGCACGCCCCCAAGAATATCGTCAGCGCCGAGGCGATCGCCAGATTGGCAGCCACGCGCACAGTACCGGACCCGATCATCGCATTCCCCCGAGCAATATTGGCCGCACCCGTCCTGCAGCCAACCGTAAAACGCCTGCCGGAGCAATGACGTCCATTGAATTACGCCGTCGCACCGATTTGGTTTCTCAAGCAGCATCCTATATTGGCCTCACCAAGGCCTTAACCCCCTGAACCTCTAACCCCCTTGCTTGACAGGATTGGCGCCAAGCCATATTCCCCGGCCCACAATTAGCACTCAAATACGACGATTGCTAAGGGCATTGGCCGTCCCGCCCAGGACGGTGTCGATACCCCCGGCATTATCAGCCATTTTGATGGCAACCAGACCCGAAACCAAGCCTCCAAAAGGAAACGTCATGGCCAAATCCAAATTCCGCCCCCTGCATGACCGCGTCGTCGTCAAGCGGATCGACGCCGAAGAGAAGACCAAGGGCGGCATCATCATTCCCGACAGCGCCAAGGAAAAGCCCTCGCAGGGCGAAATCACCGCCGTCGGTCCGGGCGGCCGGGACGAAGCCGGCAAGCTGATCCCGATCGACCTCAAGGTCGGCGACCGCGTGCTGTTCGGCAAATGGTCGGGCACCGAGGTCAAGCTCGACGGTGAGGAACTCATCATCATGAAGGAATCCGACATCATGGGCGTGCTGGTCTAAGCACGCCCCTTCCGCCGCACACCGCTCGAGGCGCCCCCCTCTCCCACAAGGAGAGGGGAAGCAGGCCCGGCGACTGCAAGCGGCAATCGAACGTATCCAATTCAATCAGGAGCAAGTTCAAATGGCTGCCAAGGACGTAAAATTTTCCGGAGACGCGCGCGATCGCATGCTGCGCGGTGTCGACAT
This sequence comes from Bradyrhizobium sp., assembly GCA_050726155.1. Classification (GTDB taxonomy): domain Bacteria; phylum Pseudomonadota; class Alphaproteobacteria; order Rhizobiales; family Xanthobacteraceae; genus Bradyrhizobium. The sequence continues at coordinate 4,978 of JBOHIT010000374.1, read as the reverse complement.
CCTCGCCAACGCGGTGAAGGTGACGCTGGGCCCGAAGGGCCGCAATGTCCTGATCGAGAAGAGCTTCGGCGCCCCGCGCATCACCAAGGACGGCGTCACCGTCGCCAAGGAGATCGAGCTCGAGGACAAGTTCGAGAACATGGGCGCGCAGATGCTGCGCGAAGTCGCCTCCAAGACCAACGACACCGCCGGTGACGGCACCACCACAGCGACCGTGCTCGCGCAGGCAATCGTGCGCGAAGGCGCCAAGTCGGTTGCCGCCGGCATGAACCCGATGGACCTCAAGCGCGGCATCAACATCGCGGTTGCGGCCGTGGTCAAGGATATCGAGAAGCGCGCCAAGCCGGTCGCCTCTTCGGCCGAAGTCGCCCAGGTCGGCACCATCTCGGCCAATGGCGACGCCGCGATCGGCAAGATGATCGCGCAGGCGATGCAGAAGGTCGGCAATGAAGGCGTCATTACCGTCGAGGAAAACAAGTCGCTCGATACCGAAGTCGACATCGTCGAGGGCATGAAGTTCGACCGCGGCTATCTGTCGCCCTACTTCATCACCAACGCCGAGAAGATGACCGCCGAGCTCGAGGACGTCTACGTGCTGCTGCACGAAAAGAAGCTCTCCGGCCTGCAGGCGATGCTGCCGGTGCTGGAAGCCGTGGTGCAGTCCGGCCGCCCGCTGTTGATCATCGCCGAAGACGTCGAGGGCGAGGCCCTGGCCACGCTGGTCGTGAACCGTCTGCGTGGCGGACTGAAGGTCGCCGCCGTCAAGGCGCCGGGTTTTGGCGATCGCCGCAAGGCGATGCTGGAAGATATCGCGATCCTGACCGGCGGTCAGCTGATCTCCGATGAGCTCGGCATGAAGCTGGAAAGCGTCACCGTCAACATGCTCGGCCGCGCCAAGAAGGTTGTCATCGACAAGGAGAACACCACCATCGTCAACGGCGCCGGCAAGAAGCCGGCGATCGAAGCCCGTGTCGGCCAGATCAAGGCGCAGATCGAGGAAACCACCTCGGACTACGACCGCGAGAAGCTGCAGGAGCGTCTGGCCAAGCTCGCCGGCGGCGTCGCGGTGATCCGCGTCGGTGGCGCGACTGAAGTCGAAGTGAAGGAAAAGAAGGACCGCGTCGAGGACGCACTCAACGCAACCCGTGCGGCCGTGCAGGAAGGCATCGTGCCGGGCGGCGGCGTGGCGCTGCTGCGGGCCAAGAAGGCGGTCGGCCGCATCCAGAACGACAACCCCGACGTCCAGGCCGGCATCAACATCGTGCTGAAGGCACTGGAAGCTCCGGTTCGCCAGATCTCGGAGAATGCCGGGGTCGAGGGCTCGATCGTGGTCGGCAAGATCCTCGAAAACAAGTCCGAGACCTTCGGTTTCGACGCCCAGACCGAGCAGTATGTCGACATGGTCGACAAGGGCATCATCGATCCGGCCAAGGTGGTGCGCACCGCCCTGCAGGACGCGTCCTCGGTCGCCGGCCTGCTGGTGACCACCGAAGCCATGGTCGCCGAACTGCCGAAGGAGCCGGCCCCGCCGATGCCCGGCGGTGGCGGCGGCGGCATGGGTGGAATGGGCGGCATGGGCTTTTAAGCCCGGCCGACCAACATCAACATTCAGCGAAGGCCGCCTCCGGGCGGCCTTCTTTTTGGCTAATGACATCAGGGTTTGCTACTTACGACATTACCGATTCTGCTCCGCAAGGAATTCATATGCGCGCGCTCCTGCTCTGCCTGTTCGCTCTGGTGACGGCCTCGAGCCTTGCCTTCGCCCAGATGAAATTGCCCTCCAAGGCAGCACCGGCGCCCGGCGGCAGCGAAACCAGGTATTTCACCTCGATCGACGGCTTGATGAACGGCAATGCCGACGTCGTCCTCAAGGAGACCCGCCAGGGCAAGACCGTCACCGCGGCCGTGCTCGACGTCTGCTACCCCGTCGAAAAAGGCTCCGACCGCAAGGACCGCTTCGTCGCCAACCTCACCGTTAGCGGGCCGAACCTGACCGGCTCGACCCAGAGCATCGATGACAAGCTCCCGGTCACCGTAAAACTCGCGCGCAAGGCCTCGGGTGACAGTTTCGAATTCCGCGGCCAGATCACCATTGGTCAGACCGTGACGGAAGTGACCTCGACCGACAATTCCGATCTCAGCGAAAAGGAGTTCCTGGACAACCAGGCCACCGACGACGGCATCACGCCGCAACCAAAGGATTTCACCGAAGTCTCGCCGGAATCCATCGGCGTGCGGGTCAAGCTGGATGCGGCGCTGGAATTCCTCAAAGGCCTGAAGGGCGAGGCCGTCGAGGTCAGCCTCAGCAGCCTCTCTATTTCCTGCGACGCGCTCCGCGCCGGCCAGCAGACCATCAGCCTGACCGCCGATCCGGCTTTGGCGCCGGCGCTGATCGCCAAGGCCAAGGCGACGCCCGGCGTGGTCGCGGCGGGATGGACCACCGGCAGCGTGGAGATGGATCGCACCATCCGCTTTGCCGCCGCCGACTGGCGCGACGGCGACAAGGTCAACAAGGACAAGATCGCGACCGCGCTCTCCGGCGTGCTGGCCAAGACGCTCGCGGCCAAGCCTTCGGCGGCGGCGTGGAACGCCAATACCGGCAAACTGAAACTCACCTTCAAGCGGCCGAGCCAGATCTATCCGGCGCTCGCCCTCACCGACAGCATCGAAGTCACCGCGCTGGTCTCGGCGGACAAGCCGGGCACCTCGGACCGGCTGATGCTGTGGATATCGAGCCCGGTGACGACGACAACAGACGAAGGCGCGGGCGCGAAACTGAACTTGTCCGAAGGCGCCAGCGGCGAGGAGGAAGGCGGCGAGCCCGAGGACGACAATGGGTCGGTCGAGGCGATGGCCCGGGAATTCAAGGGCCAGCGCTGGGACATCGACAAGGCGGCCTGGAAATAGCGCTTTCGGGCCGTTCCTGACGACGGCTTCCCGCGCACCGCGCCATGCGGTCAGCGCATTTGACATGCCCCGCCCAAGCGGCAATGAACACCCCTGATCTTGCAATGGTTTCCGAGGATTCTCCGCTGAATGGCGCGTTATGATGTCGTGATTGTCGGCGCCGGTCTTGGCGGCCTCACGGCCGGAGCGATCCTGGCCCGCGCCGGCCGCAAGGTGCTGGTGGTCGAGCGCAGCAATTCGGTCGGCGGGGCGGCGTCGAGCTACAAATCCGGCGAGCTCTTTGTCGAGGGATCGCTGCACGAAACCAGCGACCCCAACGATCCGCGCGACCCCAAGCATGACGTGCTGACGCGCGCCGGCGTGATCGGCGCCGTCAAATGGATTCCGTCCGGCGCATTCTATGAGGCGCGCGGCGGCCCGCTGGGTCAGCCGTTCCTGATGCCCGACAATTTCGACGCCGCGCGGATCGCGCTGACCGAGCGCTTTCCGGAAGCGCGCCGCGGCATCGATCAACTGCTCGGCGACATGGCGCGGATCGCCTCTGCCATGGCCACGATCTCGCAAGGCAGGGACGTGCTGAAAAATCCACGGCAAGCCCTGCGCGCGCTTTATGATCTGATCCCGATCGTGCGCGACTGGCCGCTGTCGCTGTCGCAAAAACTCGACCGCGTCTTCGGCGACCATGAAGCGATCAAATGCGCGCTCGCGGCCAATTTGTCCTATTTCCACGACGACCCCGCCACGCTGTGGTGGATCTATTTCGCGATGGCGCAGGGCAGTTATCTGCAGAGCGGCGGCCGCTACGTGCAGGGCGGATCGCAGCGGCTTTCGAGCGCGCTGGCCCGCGCCATCAAGGTTGCCGGCGGCGAAGTGCTGGTGCGCCGGATCGTCAGCGCCATTGCGCTCGGCGATGACGCCAGATCCATTACCCACACCGCCAAGGACGGCAGCGATCCGCAAACCGTGGACTGCGCGCGGATCATCGGCAACGCCGCGCCGGCCGCACTCGAACCGTTGATGCAGGCGGACGCCGCCGAACAACTGAGCCGGAGTTATGCCAGGCAGGCGCCCTCGACCTCGCTTTTCGCGCTGACGCTGGGCCTGTCGAAGCCGCCGCGCGAATTCGGCATCGCCGCCTATTCCACGCAATTGCTGCCGCCCTGGATGAATCGATTGAGCGACTACGCGCAAGGTGCTGCGCTGATGGCCGAGGAGCCCGGCGAACGGATGCCGCCGATGTCGGTGGTAGATTATGCCGCGATCGATTCTGGCGTGGCGGCGCCGCCCTATGCGCTGTCGATCCTCGGCCCGGATCTGCTGTCGAACTGGGACGCCGCCGACATGGACGCCTATCGCGACAAGCGCGGGCGCTGGCAGGAGGCGATCGTGCGCTATCTCTCTTCGATCTATCCGGGACTTGGCGAGGCCGTGGTCGCGTCCTCGTTCAACAGCGCGCTGTCGGTGCGGCAATATCTCAACGCCCCCGACGGCGCCGTTTATGGTTTTGCGCCGACCCCGCCGCCGACGCTCTGGAGCAGCCCGTTCCGTTCGCCGCGCACGGCAGTGCCCGGGCTTTATCTGGCATCGGCCTATGCCGGCTTCGGCGGCTACACCGGCGTCGTGCAATCGGCCGGCATCTGCGCCGACATGATTTTGCGCGAGACAACGTAACTTCTTTCCGATTTCAATTTTCAAAGCTGCTTCGCTTCGCTCGCGATGACGGCAATAGAGCCACACCACACACAACTGTCATCCCCGCGCATGCGGAGAACCAGTACGCCGCGGCTTTTCGGTTCTATCATCGGCGTCTCTGGAATACTGGGTCGCCCGGTCAAGCCGGGCGATGACACCGAGAATGTGGCGCTCGTTCCGCCAAACATGATTCCGCGCCCCCGCGACGCGATGCGCCCGGGTGGTTGATGTCGTTTCTCCCAAAACAAGGGAGCAGGGAATGCCGGATGCGCGCTGCACCCGCGATCTCATGTGCAATGTGCACAAAGAAGTGCGCACATGAGCATACAGGGCAGCGGAGAACATCCGACATTCCCTGCGCAATGGCTTTACGGCTTAT
>JBOHIT010000373.1:0-5957 GCA_050726155.1 Bradyrhizobium sp. | reverse complement strand
CGAGCCCGTGACATTGAGCGGTCCCGTCAGCGGCGTCGCCAGCGTCAGCACGTCCTGCGCGCCGGTGGCTGCGATCGGGCCGCGCGAAGCGGTCCATCCGATGTCTGCGTTCTGCAGGATCTGCGAGATCGGATTCTCGGCTTTGCCGTTGAAGGCGCGCGGTGAACCGCGATCGGCGGCGTCGCGGATTGCCGATAGCGCGACGGCGATCGGCGCCATCACGGTGGAGCTGCGCGGGGCCGGGGGAAGCGGCGGCAATTCGACAAGCACCGGCGACTTGACCGTGCCACCCGGCGCCAGCCAATCCATGAGCTTCAGGCTGATCAGAAACGAGACTGCGACCACCGCAACCCCGATCAGAATCGTCTTGGAAGGCATCGGCAGACGCATGGTCCCCCCGGACCGATTGAATCGTAGCGTTTTCGAGCGAAGTGGATACCGGTTTCAAGTTTACGCAGATTGCGTGGACTTATCTGCGGTAGAAAACGTGTCAAGAAAGATAGAGCTGGAGCCTGGCAGGCTCCAGCGGACCTTTTACAAGGGCGGCGAGGGCGACGCCAGAGTGGGGCGGGACCTGTCACCTGTTGCGTTAACGGCTCCGGACAAGGCAAAAGTACGGCTTGGCGGAGGCAGGCATAAATTGCATGCTGACCCGGCCGCCACAGATTGGCCACGCATTTTGCAGTCCCGCCATTGGTTGCTTTTTTCTGAATGGATTTCCGTGAAGACCGACTTGATTGACCGCATCTATGAATGCTCCGTCGTGCCCGAACTCTGGCCCGCTGTCTTGGACGAGCTGGCGGAGTTGACCGATTCGAAGGGCGGTCTGTTGTTCTCGGCCCGCGATCGGGTGCTGAACTGGACCGCGTCCGCGAATTTGAACGACATCTTCCGCTCCTATGTCGAGGACGGCTGGTTTCCCCGCTGCACGCGGCGGGTGTGCCTGTTCGGCCAATCACAGCCCGGCTTCTTCGCCGAGCATGATTTCTGGACCCCCGATCAGATCGACAGCAATCCGATCTATCGCGATTTCTTCCGCCCGCACGGGCTCGGCTGGTCGGCGGGCACCGGCCTGCAGATGCCGACCGGCGATCGTATCGTCTTCAGCATCGAGCGCGAGCATCGCCGTGGTCCGATCGAGAAGGATCGGATTGAGCGCCTCAACGAGCTTCGCCCGCATCTAGCGCGCAGTGCCTTTGTCACGGCCCGGCTCGGGCTGCAGCGCGCCAAGGGCGCCAAGGATGCGCTGACGTCGATGGGATTGCCCGCGCTGCTGCTCGGCCAGGACGGGACGGTGATCGAGGCCAATTCCCCGATCGAAGATCTCGGCGACCATGTGCAATGGCGCGCCCAGAGCCGCATCGCGCTGACCGACGGCCGCGCCAACGAGTTGCTGTCGACGGCACTTGCGGCGCTCGATAGCGATTCCGAATTCGCCGTGCGCTCGTTTCCGCTGCGTGACGGCGACGACAAGGCGGCGATGGTGGTGCATCTCGTTCCGGTCCGCCGTTCCGCCCATGACATATTTGCCGGCAGCTACGCGTTGCTGGTTCTGACGCCCGTAGCAGCCCCGAAAGCGCCACCGATCGAGCTGATGCGATCGCTGTTCGACCTGACCCCGTCGGAAGCAAGGGTGGCGCGCGGCCTTGCCGCCGGCGAAACGCTGGAAGAGATCGCCGCGAACGGCGGTGTCGCCATGTCAACCGTGCGCTCGCAACTGCGCCAGGTGCTGGAAAAAACCGGATGCACCCGCCAGGCCGAAGTCGTGTCGCTGCTGGCCAACGTCACGCTCGATCGCGGTGCGGCGAAGAATTAGGGCGCCAACCCGCAAATTCGTGCAGTTGGCGAACGTCCGCCTCATTGCGGATTTTTCGCGCCTTCATCCATTTGGATGATGCGGCGCCGGTCATCCGGCCCCACTGTCGGCATGACAATTCGTGTCACCAGCCGCCGGCAGCGGGGGCTGTCAATTGCCGCCTCAGGGGAAAGCCACATGAAGCGCTTCGTCATTCTTACCGTCCTGTTCACCTTTATCGCCGGTGCGTTCGCCGCGATGACGCCGGCCTCCGCCGATCCGCACGGCGATCGCTTCAAGGCGGACTGCAAGAGCGGCGCGCGGAAATGCTGATTTGATGACGAATTGATTGTTACGACCCAGCCCGCCGGCTCGCTTTGCCGGCGGGTTATTTCGTTGTGGCGGTGGCCGATTCGGTTCCGCATCGATAGGGCAAGAAAAGTCCACACGCCAAATTGCGCTGATATCGATGGATGTGTAGATTCAACGGAGTCAGCGAGCCGACGTTGACGAAGGCCTCAGCAATGCTGAGGTTGATCCTGTCCGTGAGGCTGGATTAGGCGGCGGCTCGCTGGCGACCTGGCTTCGCCAAGGCTCCGCGAACGATGGTGATGGAGCGGTATCGGCTCGGGGCAGCGGATTACACCCAACGGGCCACGCGGGCCCGTTGGGCTCTATCTGCCCTGCTACGGATTAGCCGCCGGGTGGCGTGTATAAGCCACGAAGCTGGACTGCCTTTTGGCGAACCAGCGTGATTTCATCCTGCGTCCACAAACGAGTCAGGTTTACATTGTGGATGGCGCCGGATGCCACCACAGTGCCTGAGATGGCCGGTGCTGCATTGGGGTCAGGTACGTCGAAGATGACCAAAACGCCGGGTCCATCGGCAGCGGTGCTATACATCGAGATCAATTTGCCACCAGCTGCTTCGATCAGCTTTTTCGCCGCTTCGTGGCGATTGGTCTTGGGATTTTCCATGATTTTGTTGAGAGCTTGAGGCGTGTATTGCGCTGTCATACAAAAATGCATGATGTCCTCCTGTTGGGTGTGTTTGATCAATGAGGCCTACGCCCCCCTGCCGACTCCATTGAAAACGGGTCGGCCCCAAAACATAGAGATGAACATTGCAAGCCCGCCGTGGGCAAAATGCCGCTAATACTTCAACGGGCCTTCGGCACTGCCCGCTTGCGGCTATCGATTAGCCTACATCAATCACGCGTCATGCGGAAGGGCGCTTCGCCTGAGATAGTTCGGCTCCATCTTACAGTTTCATTCACGTTCATTGCGGTTCGTCGCCGCGATGCGGTGCACGCCGCTCGCATTGCCCGGGGGGCAAATTGCGTTTCGGTAAGCTCTGAAAACAAAACGGCCCCGGCGAATGCCGGAACCGTTTCAGGTTTCAGAGACCAAAAGGTCCTAGCGGATGGTGCGGCCGAGGTCGGCGCGGCGATCTGTCATCGGCAGCACGATCACCTTGGTGCCGACGCTGACCCGCGAATAGAGGTCGGTGACGTCTTCATTGGTGAGGCGCAGGCAGCCGGACGAGACGTGGGTGCCGATCGTTTCCGGCGCGTTGGTACCGTGGATGCGATAGATGGTGCCGCCGAGATACATGGCGCGGGCGCCGAGCGGGTTGCCGGGGCCGCCGGCCATGTGGCGCGGCAGATAGGGCTGGCGGGCGATCATTTCCGGGGGCGGGGTCCAGGCCGGCCATTCTGCCTTCCTGGTGATGGTCTGGGTGCCGGACCAGGTGAAGCCGTCGCGGCCGACGCCGATGCCGTAGCGCATCGCCTGGCCATTGCCCATCACCAGATAGAGATAGGTGTTGGGGGTGTCGATGATGATGGTGCCGGGAGCTTCGCGGGTGGCGTAGTTGACGACCTGGCGGCGCAGGCGCGCCGGCATCTCGATCACGGTGCCTTCATCGGAGGGGGCAGCCTGCACCGGCGGCGGGGCCGCTTCGACCGGGGGCGCCATGAAGAACGGAAACAGCGGCAGCGGGGCCGCGGCGGCGGGTGCCGAAAAAGCGGTCGCGCCAATCGCGAGTGCGCCGAAAGCGGCGGCGGCGAGGCGGGTGTTCAGCCTGAATGAGTTGAGCATCGGTGGTCCCCTGCAGTTTTGTCGTTTGCGCCCTGTCGCGCCAGTTTCAGCGCGTCGTTGAGCAAACCAGTACAGGCGAACCGTTTCAGGACATTTGCACAATGTCGCCAAAATGGTTTCATCGCGTTAGGGAATTGTTTCAGGACGGCTTCGTCGCCGGCCCCAGGGCATCAAGGGCGGCGTGGCGCAGTCGGTGCGCAAAGCATTAAAGAAATTGGGAAAAAGCCGCGGTTTCGCCTAGGGCGTAGACTCATAAGCGCGTAGCCAAACTCGAATGGCCGCGAGCTTGATAAGGGCAAGGTAGTTTGCGGCGAGTTCGTATCTCATGCTTCGAGGCCTCGGTTCGGAGCTTGAATCACGCCTATCTCGGCGTATTGCAGGTCCGAGATGGGCCGGATAGCGGACATGCTGCAGAAATGACAAAATGGCCCGAATGACCCAGAGCCGAACTCGCGGCTATGCAGCCGTTATCGACCAGCATGCAATCGCCAAGGGGCGACGTCTGTGGCAATCAATTCAAAGATTGCCTGCGACATAATCTCCCTGAAAGCAGTGGCAGGGGGCGGGGTTCCACTGCACTCTGCTTCTACCGACAGTTTTGAATTCCCTGCAGCCGAAGCAAATATTTCATTGAGTAGTCGAACGCAGTCGTCCCACTCAGCATGTGACGGCGGTTCGTCGGCTCGAATATGAATGAAACACTTCTGCGGGTCGGCGGCAGCGTAAATGCCTTTGATCCATGTGAATGCGGGCCAAATCAATTCGAACAATGCCAACTGTATGCCGGCCAATTTCTCATTCAGTGCATCTTCTGACAGGCCGTTCATTATAAAGCAGCTCCGAGCATCCAAGTGAGGGCAACCAAGAAAGCTGTCGAGGCCATCGAAGGTGCATTCTGATATCGCCGAGTGTCAATGCTGCGCCGTCGGCTATTGGCACTTTTCGGACTTGAGGCGATGTCCGGTTTGAGTCTGCAATACGCCGGATAGCGGACATGCATCGAGCTCGCTCACGAACCTCGATCTATGAGTACAGGCTCTAGCTCTGCAGCGCCCGCAGCCGCTGCTGGTCGGGCGCGATCGTCTCGAGCGTGGCGCGGCGGTCGGCCACCGCATGGTGGAATTGTTCGAGCGCCAGCGAGATCACGGACAGGTCGCCGTCTTCGATCGCGCCGTCCTCGTAACAGTCGAACGCCTCGCGCAGCAGTGCGTCCGCGGCACCCTGCATCTCCTGCAATTCTTCCGGCGTTTCCGCCGTGCGCGCCCTCGAAATCAGGTCGAGCAGATTGTCGCGATGCTCGAAATATTGCTCGCGCTCGTCCCGCTTCCAGTAATGCTGCAGCCAGGCCCACGCTGAACCGAGGCCCGAGAACACCAGGATCGCGCCCCAGATGTAGTCGGTATAGCGTTCGAGGAACGTCCGCTCATTGCCGTCGATATAGGCGGCGGCGCCGGCGTGCGCGGGCAGTGCGGCGTCCTTGTCGGTGTCCGGCTTCTCGATCTGCGAGGCGGTCGGCAATTCCCGCGCGAGCTGCTGGCGTGCCGTAAAGAGTTGCCGTGCGAAAGCGCCGACCGCGGTGTCGGCCAGCGACTTCGGCGCGATGATCAGGTGGTTGACGCTGACGGTCTCGACCTTGTCCTCGGGCCGCGCCGGCGATGACGCAAAGATGCTGCCTGGTATTTCCTCGGACTCGTAGATCGGGTGCTTCTTGGCGATGGTCTCCGACACCTCGATCGGGAGGAATTTCGGTTCACCCCGCGCGGTCGCGGTGGCGTTGATGGCGTCGACGGTGATCTTGCTGTTGAGCGGGCCGACCGTCATGAACGCGTCAACCGTCTGGTCGCGCGCCATCTCGGTAAGCTGGTTGGTGCCGAACTGCGTGACCGTCACCTTGTCGGCATTGATGCCGGCCTCGGTCAGGATCGTGCGCAGCAGTTTGACGTTGGCCTGGGTTCGTCCGACGACGCCAACGCGGTGGCCGGCGAGTTCGTCGAGGCTCTTGATCTTGGATGTCGGCGTTTTCTTCGAGCCCTTCGGCGCGAGACCGGATGGCGCCCACAGC
>JBOHIT010000372.1:0-3747 GCA_050726155.1 Bradyrhizobium sp. | reverse complement strand
GTAAGCGCTGCCTTGCTTTCCGGTTTCACCAGCGTTTCCACCGTGCCCTTTGGCAATTTGGCGATGGCGGCGTTGGTGGGCGCAAAGACGGTGAACGGTCCGGTGCCCGAGAGAGTATCGACCAATCCGGCGGCCTTGACGGCCGCGACCAGGGTAGTGTGGTCCTTAGAATTCACGGCATTCGCGACAATAGTTTTTGAGGGATACATCGCGGCGCCGCCGACCATTACAGTCTTATCACGGGCTTCCGAGAATGTCGGTGTTGCGAGGATGGTCGCGAGCGAAAGTATCGCGGCGGAAAGTAGTGGGCGAGAATTCATTTTCGTGCTCCTTTGAAATGTGCGATGGGCAGCCAAACGACCGTCTACGGTCGGCGATGCTCGCGGCTGCCTGGTTGGATCGAAGATGGAACGACGGGCCATGCAGAGTGGATCACCTGAGCATGAATATTTTTAGGACTACGCGGAGGTGATCTGCCAGGTGTGGCGCCACGTTTCTTTATGAGTGCCCATGCGCAGACAATGTGTTGGGAAGAAAGTCGAAACAAAATGACAATGGATCGCTGGCAATTTGCGACGACGCTAAAGGTCATACGAGATGGAGTTGACGCATGAGATTCGTGGCGATCTATCTTGCGACGGCAGCTCCGTTTCTGCTCATAGATCTGGTGTGGCTCAAGCAGATGGGCGAGTGGATGTATCGGCCGACTCTTGGCGACATTCTTCTGCCGCAACCACGGCTTTGGCCTGCAGTAATCTTCTATCTTCTCTACCCGCTTGGCCTGCTGGGTTTCGCCGTCATGCCGGCCTATCACGACGAGAGTTCTCTCAGAGCGCTGGTGCTGGGGTGTATGTTCGGCTTTTTCACCTATGCGACATACGATCTCACCAACCAGGCAACGTTACGTAACTGGACTAGCCTATTGAGTTTCACGGATGTGCTTTGGGGTTCTACCCTGGCGGCCTGCTGTTCCTATCTCGGATATATCGTGTCGGATCGCCTGCTGACCACGCCGTGAGGTAGCATGTGCGAACCCGATGACCAGACGACAAAAAAGGTTGTTGCCCACTATTTTTATTGAAAGGTGGTTTGACTCGCTTTCGGACTCGACGACGGTTTGCAATTGCCACGTACCTGCTCGTCGGACGCGCATTTCTCACCATTATCGACCAGCATCTCCGTGTCGTAAAACGCTCAATAACGGTCAGGGCATCGCCCCAAATCGGGATCCCTGAGGTACCTGTGAAACGGGTCCCAAATGTCCTCCGTAAGCGTTAATATCTTTGCAATGCGTTGGTTTTGCACTTTGGGACCGGAAGCTTTAGAGCGGCGTCAACATCCGAGACGACTTCTTCGGCTCCTGTTACGCGCTGACCGGTCGCACCTTGCGTGCGGCGACCACACAATCCACCTTGACTGCCTCCAGTGTTCGACGCAGCCAGGTCTTGATCGTGCTGACCGGAACGCCGAAGCGCTCCGCAAGCGCGTTGCGGCTTTCGCCCTCCAGGTAGGCCAATGACAGCAGTCTTCGACGGTCTTCCGGAAGCCTGCCGATGATTTCGGCCGCTATCGGACCCGCGCGGGCGTAGTCAAAATCGTCGTCGTCCTGCCTGGAAGAGTCTGCGACAAATGCCGCGTCATCGAGATCGGTGGTCGGTACCCTCATTGGCCGTACCGCGTCGATTGCCGTATTACGGACGATAACCGACATCCAACTGATGGGCGAAGCCCGATCTGGATCGAACCTTGAAGCGTGCCGCCAGATCTTGAGATATGCCTCCTGCAGCACATCCTCAATGTCCGATGACGGCGAACTGAACGACAGAGCCGTCTTTCGCATCTTGTTGATGGTAAGCGCATGAAGTTCGGAAAACGCCTTGTTGTCTCCCGACGAAACCGTTCGAATTAACTTGATAAGGTGGTACCGGCCGACTGCGGCGGCACGCGTACTTCCAGTTTCCATCGATTTGTCCTGAAGCGGATTGCTAAACTGGAAACGACCTTCAGTCGGCTTCGGATCACCGCCGGAAGCATCGAAATCGACTATTGTGCCGATAACGACGCGACATTGGGACGGAGGATTGGGTGAGGCACATGGCTGCCCGCTGACCATTTAGACCCGAACAAATGGGCTGATCAGCCGTCCAAAGAAACCGTTCATGCGGAGTTTGCCGGTCATGGCCACCAGGCAGACACACGGTTCTTCATCTCCGACGATAGGCTGATGATCGAGCGTCTCGTCGCCATAGTCGAAGTCGCCTGGCCCAAATCTGCCGCTTTCATGGCTGAAACTACCCTTGAGGACGCATGTCAGTTCTATGCCACTATGGGTGTGCTCCAGCATGCGGGTACCGGGGCCGGATTTGAGCAGGAATGCGCGTGATTTTCCATTTCGGGACAATTCAATCGGACGCAAACTGACGCCCGGTGCAACGCGCCTGCGCCGTCCTATCCGATAATGCCGGAGCACCTCGGGCAATCCATCATAGTCGATGTCGTGGTCGAGGGATCGCGGTGCTGACGCCTCTGGCGCCGGTTGCTCGATCTTTCTGATCACTTGATCGAACGAGGCTGCCCGCATGGCAACCGGGTCGGCGGATTCAACCGCGGCCCCGCCAATTGCCTCGACAGCACGAATCAAGCGCCGACACACTGGGCAGTGCGACACGTGTACTCCGACGACCAGATGTTCGGCCTCATCGAGCTTGCCGGCGGCAAAGGCCACGAGGAGTTCATCCGGGGGGTGATGCGCGATTGTCATTTCGGTTCTTCCAGCGAATCCTTCAGGCGGTCCATTGCCAACCTGATTCTCGATTTTACAGTGCCCAACGGAATGCGGAGCACTTCGGCGATTTCCGAATGTGGCCGATCTTCTATAAACGACATCCGGATCGCGGTAGATTGCTCCCGTGAAAGTCGGGAAATGGCATCAACGATGCGCGCATTGTCGGCGCGTTTGACAATTTGCGTCTCCTGCGTGTCTGCAGGGTCCGCGAAATATTCGAGCTCCGCGTCCGGCACCACGACTCCTGCGCGAGCCGATCGGCGCACCGCGTCAATCCGGAGGTTGCGTGCGATTGTGAATATCCAGGCCGGCGCTCCTGCGGAAGCAGGGTCGAATTGCGCAGCCTTCCGCCATATCGCAAGCAGGGTGTCCTGCGCGATCTCCTCAGCCTCCTCGCCGCTGGCACCCGCTTTCAGCATCAGGCCTTTAACGCGCGGCGCAAAATGCTCAAACAGCAGCTTGAAGGCGTCGCGGTCGCCATTCGCCGCGATGCGCCCAATCAAATCAGCCCACTCCACTTTTGCTTTGGGCCTTTCGTTGTCGTACGTCCGCAATTGTGCCGGGCGGAATGACGCTCCGATCATTGACCCTAAAGACTTCCTAGCTTGGGAACCACGGGTCATAGCGCCTCGGCGGGAACTCATAGGCGGTAAACGACGGCCCGCCGCGTGCGGATCACCGCGTCCAACGAATTTTTCGGCTTCCCTGCGAGGACGCGCGCTAAGCCTCGGGCGTACGTCATGTTTTCGCGATTTCGAGTGATCCGACCAAGGCTGGAATTCGTTTGATGAGTGAGTGTCAAGGGATATCGACTGATGAGGACAGGTAACCGACATTTCCCCGGTACGGACCGCGCTACCAGTGAAGGTTACGAGCGCGACGTGGCCGCCGACGAAAAGGCTATGATCGACAGGATCGCGGAACTTCGACTAAAGGAAACGTCGAGCATTGAAGCTATAGGC
>JBOHIT010000371.1:0-3571 GCA_050726155.1 Bradyrhizobium sp. | reverse complement strand
CGTCAACCATGGTGTTTTCCTCAAGGGCTGTTGATTAAGCACATTTGCTGCCGGTCAAACTGCAAAGTCAATTCACCCGCGCCCGCGTGCCAGGTGTTCTGCAAACGACCGAGGTGACCAGGAGCTGCGCTTTCCGGTTGCGGCGTCAATCCATCGCAGCCGGAGCGCCCGTCCTTGACGACCAATTTTGTTTATGCGCAGCTACTTAGAACAATAATTCATCCTCAAGGGAGGAAATATGATCAGGGTTCTGAGAGCGCTTGCCGGTTCCGGCTTGCTGATGGCATCCACCGTTCTGGCTCAGGCCGCTGACCCGATCAAATTGCGCGTCGCCGATTCCTTTCCGAAGGGCCACTTTCTGGTCAAGCTCGTCCTCGAACCGTGGATGGAACAGGTCAGCAAGCGCACCAACAACGCGGTCACCTTCGAACATTACCCGGCGCAGCAACTCGGCAAGGCCGCTGACATGCTGAAGCTGACGCAGACCGGCGTTGCCGACATCGGCTATGTCGCTCCCGGCTATACATCGGAAAAGATGCCTGTCTCCGAGGCGGCCATGTTGCCGGGCGCATTTGAACATGCCTGCCAGGGGACCCTGGCGTACTGGAAGCTGGCGCGGAACGGCGTGATCGCGGAGCAGGATTATACCGCCAACAACATTCGCCTGCTGCTGTCGGTGAGCCTGCCGCAATACCGCATCTTCACCATCAAGCAGCCGGTCAAGGACCTTCCTGACGTCACCGGCCTGAAACTGCGCTCCACCGGAGGCGCGCAGGACCTGACACTGCGCGCGATCGGCGCCGTGCCGGTGCGCATGGCCGCACCCGATGCCTATGAATCGCTGCAGCGCGGCACAATGGATGGCCTGCTGTTCCCGCTCGAAAGCGTCGTGGCCTACGGCGCCGACAAGCTTGTGAAATATTCCACCGACGGGCTCGGCTTCGGCAGCTTCGTCGTCTCCTATTCGATCGGCGACGCATCCTGGAAGAAGCTGTCGCCGGAAATCCAGAAGGCGATGATCGACGTCGCCGAGGAGATCATCCCGTCCGCGTGCCAGCAAATTCAGAAAGCCGACAATGATACCAAGAAGTCGCTCGAAGCCGCCGGTGTTCGCTTTGAGACACTGCAGCCCGAGGTAGCCGCGAAGTTCAAGGATCAGATGAAGGGCGTCGCCAAGACCTGGGCGACGGGGCTGGACGGGCGCAACAAGCGCGGCAGCGACGCCTTGAAGGAGTTCGACGCCGCCGTGGCCGCCATTCCGGCTAAATAAACGCAAGACGCGGATCGCCGCAGCCTGCAAGATGGACACCCTGGGGGAGGTGAATTTTGCTTGACGGAATATTCAAGGTGCTGGGCGCGATTGAAAAGATCGCCTCGACCATAGCCGCGGCCTTCATGTTCGCGATCATGATGATCGTCTTCAGCGACGTCATCATGCGCTACGCCTTCAACAAGCCGTTCTCGTGGGCCTACGACCTGATCTCGATGTACCTGATGGCAGGCGTGTTCTTCCTGGTGCTGTCGGAGGCCTATACCAGCCGCGCCCATGTCAGCGTCGATATCCTGCAGCAGAAATTTTCGCCGGCCATGATCCGCCTCTCGGAAATCGTGACCTGCGTCGTCGGCATGACAGTGTTCTCGCTGATCGCCTATCTCGGATTCCTGCGCGCGATCGACAGCTATCAATCCGCCGACGTCATGGCGGGCGCCATTCCATGGCCGATGTGGCCGTCGATCGGCCTCGTGCCGTTCGGGGCCGGCCTGATCACGATACGCCTCGCCGCCCACCTTATCGGCCACCTGCTCTCGCTCGCCACCGGGCGCGAGATGATCGCGTTGCCCGCACAGCACGCCGTCGGAGAAACCTTCGAATGATTCTCACGCTGGCGATGATCGTGCTGTTCGTACTGCTGGCAATCGGCACGCCGGTGGGCTTTGCGATGGCAGGCTCGGGCGTTCTTGGGCTTTATCTTGTGGGCGGAATGCCGATGCTGTCGGGCATCCTGCAGACCGCGCCGCTGTCGGCGGTGACATCCTACGAACTGATTACGATCCCGATGTTCCTGCTGATGGCCGAGTTCGTGCTGGTCAGCGGCATCGCGGACGATCTGTTCAAGGCGACCGCCGCCTGGGTCGGCAAGATCCCCGGCGGGCTCGGCATGGCGACCGCTTTGGCCGGCGCCGGCTTCGGCGCGATCTGCGGCACCAGCACGGCGTCGGCCGCGACGCTGTCGGCGACCAGCCTGCCCGCGATGCTCAAACAAGGATACGAGCCCAAGATGGCCGCCGGCGTGGTCGCCATCTCGGGCACGTTGGCGATGCTGATCCCGCCATCGGTCGCGCTCGTCATCTACGGCCTGCTGGCGGAAGTAAATATCGGCGCGCTCCTGATCGGCGGCGTCATTCCCGGCATCCTCGTCACCATCACCATCATGGCGACGGTCTGGTTTCTCGCCTGGCAGGATCCTTCGCGCGCGCCGGCGGCACCCGCGGTTACGCTCCGCGAAAAATTCCGGATGCTCAAGGTGGTCGGGCCGATGCTGCTGCTGTTCGGCATGGTCACCGGCGTGATCTATACCGGGATCGCGACACCCACCGAAGCCTCGGCGCTGGGCGCGTTCGGCGCGTTCAGCCTCGCGATCTGGAAGGGCAAGATCAACTTCCTGTCGCTGCGCAGCGCGTTGCTGCGCTCGGCGCACGGCACCTGCATGATCGCCATGATCCTGTTTGGGGCCTCGATCTTCGGCTACTTTTTCACGCTCACACAGGTCACGCAAAATCTGGTCGCCTGGGTCGGCAGCCTGCCGGTAGCGCCCTGGGTGATCCTGACCATCATCCTGTTCGGCTACATCGTGCTCGGCTCCTTCATGGACCAGATCGCGATCCTGGTGCTGACGGTTCCGATCGTACTGCCGCTGATCAAGTCGCTTGGTTACGACCCGCTGTGGTTCGGCGTCATCAAGATCGTCACCGCCGAGGTCGGCATGATCACGCCACCGGTTGGGCTGAATTGCTTTGTGGTGGCACGCTATTCCGGGCGACCGGTGGCCGAAGTATTCCACGGCGTGTTTCCGCATTTCGTCGCACATTTGATCGCGATCGCGATCCTGGTGGTCTGGCCGCAGATCATCCTCTGGCTGCCGATCAAGATGGGTTACTGAGACAACAATAAACAACGGGAGGAAAAACCTCATGATCTCTGCTCTGGACAAGCGGTCCGTGCTGGCCGCCGCGCTCCTTGCCGCCGCAACATGCCCCGCCGCTGCGCAGGAAAAGATCACGCTGCGCCTCGCCGAAAGCCTGCCTTCCGGTCACGTCATTCATGAACTGGTTGCCAAGCCATTCATGGAGCTGGTGACCAAGGCGACCAACGGCCAGGTCACGTTCCAGCACTACCCCGCCGAGCAGCTCGGCAAGGCCAAGGACATGGCGCAGCTCACGGTCGCGGGCGTTGCTGATCTCTCTTACATCGTGCCGTCCTACTCCTCGGAAAAATACCCGCTGACAGCGGTCGCTGAACTTCCCGGGATCTTCGATACCGAATGCCAGGGATCGCTGGCCTTCTACAAGC
>JBOHIT010000370.1:0-2868 GCA_050726155.1 Bradyrhizobium sp. | reverse complement strand
GTTCTCCACGTCGGTGGTGATGGTGAGCTGGCCGCCGGGCTGGATGCCCTGGATCAGCACGGGTTCGAGCATCGCACGCGCCGCGTAAATCGCTGCGGTGTAGCCGGCCGGGCCCGAACCGATAATGACGACTTTGGCGTGGATAGGGGCAGGCATCGGCAGATCCCTCTCTTCTAAGGGAGTTTGGTCAGGACTTGAGCGGAAAGCGCACGGATAGGCACCGCGGCGGCGCCAAAAGTGTCAAATCCAAGTCTATGACATCTGGGTAGCTATGCAAGATTTGCAATCCATATAAGCGAATTTTCCACGGAACTGCGTCACTTTCCCGCGAAATGACCAAATTGGCGCAGTGCACGCGCAATAAAATTGCGCAAGCCGTAGCAGCTGCGCTAAGAGTGTTGCCGGTAATACCTTCCAAGCCAGCCCACCCCAGGAAGAACCTCAAGGAACCCCAAAGGAACCGGACCGCGTGTCGAAGAATCTCGACGAAATCGACCTTAAAATCCTCTCCGAAATCCAGGCCGATGGCCGAATCACCAACGTCGAACTGGCCAAACGGGTCGGCATTTCGCCGCCGCCTTGCCTGCGCCGGGTCCGGACGCTGGAAGAGGAAGGCTACATCCAAGGCTATCGTGGTCTCTTGGATCCGCGCAAGCTCGGCTTCGACGTCACCGTGTTTGCCTCCGTGCACCTGTCGAGCCAGGCCGAAGCGGATCTGCGCGCGTTCGAGGAATTTGTCCGCGCCGAACCTTTGGTGCGCGAATGCTGGATGCTGTCGGGGGAAGTGGATTTCATCCTGAAATGCGTGGCGCCCGACATGGCGACGTTCCAGGATTTCGTCACGCACCTGACGTCGGCGCCGCACGTGCGCAATGTCAGGACGTCGCTGGTGCTGCACAATTCGAAATACGAGGCGGCGGTGCCGCTCGATCTGAAGGTGACGGGCTGAGAATCAGCCCGCCATCCCGGGGCGCGCGTTAGCGCGAACCCGGGATCTCGAGATTCCCCGGTGCGCAATTGCGCACCTGTGGTCTGGTCCTGCGGACCATCCCGGAATGACAGTGTTAATAGGCGCTCGCGTCTTAGCTCTTGCCGCGACTTGCGTCGACGCTGATCGGTCCGCCGCCGGCCGTCGACAGATAGAGACAGGCGAAGCAGAACAGGATTGCTGCGGTACCGCCATTGAGCAGCGGCAGGAACACCGGCTTGGCGGGATCCTTGAACATGTGTCCGATGAAATAGGCGAACGCCATTTCGCCGGCGAGAATGAAGGCGACCAGCCGCGTGAACAGGCCGATCATCAAGAGTGCACCGAGCACCAGCTCGAGAGATCCGGCGACCATGGTGATGGGCGGCGGATTCGCGAACATTGGAATCACCGGAAACTTGAGTATCTTGGCGATGCCATACTGCAACAGCAGCAGCCCGGTGATGAAACGAAACAGGCTCAGTGCTGTCGGTTGCCATTTCGAAAGTAGCTTGTCTAGCGCGTACATGTAGTCCCCCAAGGTTGGATCGCACGCCAATTGGTATCGTGTCGCGGCGTGGAGGAAAAGCGCGCGGCGTTCAGAATCCGATGACGTTTTGCGGAGCAGCATGAGGAATAATGCGAGGCGCGGAGTGTTTGCCGCACCTGCTGCGCAGGTTACTTCAAGGTGACTTCGCGCTGCGGCACTCTGCCGCTAGCGCGGGATGAGATTGGGCCGTGACGACGGAGCATTATTCTTCCGACGCGCCGACGCAAGCAGTACGGGCTGCGAGCCGGGTTACTTTGCATGGGGTTGTTTTGTGAATTTTCTGTCTGGGCTCATTGCGCGCTGAGGCAGCGGATGGCCTTGGGCTGACAGGCAAAGCCGATGTTGGAGCACACCGCCGGCTCGTCTTTGACGCCGCGCGAGCAGTTGACGCAGTCGTCGGTCCACCGGCTGCAATTCGGCGGGCCTGACTGGATTGAAAAGTCGCGGGGTATTTTGGCCGGGCTGCGCGGCGGAATCGCAAGTTCGGCCGCTGCCGCGGCGTTGTATCCGCCGACAATGATCGACAGTGCGAGGGCGAGGCAGGCAACACGATTGTGATCTGGCCGCATCCCGTCGACCTCGAGGCGATGAACGCGTGACCGGCGGGCAACGCCCGCCGGGGAAACCGGTCTAGCGAAACTCGACCTTGGTGATCTCGTAGGCCTTGGCGCCGCCGGGAGCCACGACCTCGACGGTCGCGCCCTTCTTCTTGCCGATCAGCGCGCGCGCCAGCGGCGAGGTGATGGAGATGCGGCCCTTCTTGGCATCGGCTTCGGGCTCGCCGACGATCTGCCACACCGCTTTCTTCTCGGTGTCCTCGTCGACCAGCGTCACCGTGGCGCCGAACATGATGGTGTCGCCGGACAGCTTCGAGATGTCGATAATGTCGGCGCGCGCGAGCTTGTCTTCGATCTCGGCGATGCGGCCTTCATTGTGCGACTGCTCTTCCTTGGCGGCGTGATATTCCGCGTTCTCCGAAAGGTCGCCATGCGAACGCGCCTCGGCGATATGCTCGATGATGCGCGGCCGGTCTTCAGACTGGCGCTTCTTCAACTCGACCTCCAGGGCGGCATAGCCGCCGGCTGTCATCGGAACCTTTTCCATCATCTCTTCCGTCCTTCGCTCGTGCGAGCCGCCTGAAGTTGCGCGCACGAGGCACTCTCTTCGATTTCGATTCGGGGCTTTGCGGGGCTCACCGCGAGCCCGCCAGCCGATTAATTTTCGGCCCCGTCAGGGGCCGATACAACATCCAAACGAGCGGTGGGTTCCAGCCATACCGGCTTTATTGCCAATCGTTTAGCGGGCGATCCGGCCCGGCGAACGATCAGTTTTCGGAAAAGTAACTCTGCAG
>JBOHIT010000369.1:0-13131 GCA_050726155.1 Bradyrhizobium sp. | reverse complement strand
GTCGATCCCGAATTGATGATGGAATCGCTGTTCCGGCTGACCGATCTCGAAAGCAAGATTCCGCTGAATCTCAACGTCCTGATCAAGGGCCGCATCCCGAAGGTCGTCGGCCTCGCCGAATGCCTGCGCGAATGGCTCGACCATCTGCGCGACGTGCTGCTGCGCCGCTCCAACTACCGCAAGACCCAGATCGAGAACCGGCTCGAAGTGCTCGGCGGCTATCTGATCGCCTATCTGAACATCGATAAGGTGATCAAGATCATCCGTACCGAGGATGAACCGAAGCCGGAGTTGATGAAGGCGTTCAAGCTGACCGAGGTGCAAGCCGACGCCATCCTCGACATGCGGCTGCGCCGCTTGCGCAAGCTCGAGGAATTCGAAATCCGCACCGAGGACAAGAACCTTCGGGGCGAATTGAAGGGCATCAAGTCGCTGCTTGGCTCCGAGACCGAGCAATGGTCGAAGATCGGCGACCAGGTTCGAAAAGTTCGCGACATGTTTGGGCCGAAGACGCCGCTCGGCAAGCGCCGCACCACGTTCGCGGATGCGCCGGAGCACGATCTCGCCGCGATCGAGGAGGCCTTTGTCGAGCGCGAACCGTGCACGGTCGTGATCTCCGAAAAGGGCTGGGTGCGCACGCTGAAGGGCCATGTCGCCGATCTGTCGACGCTCGCGTTCAAGACCGACGACAAGCTCGACCACGCGTTTTTCGCCGAAACCACCTCGAAGCTGCTGGTGTTTGCGACCAACGGAAAATTCTATTCGCTCGATGTCGGCAAGCTGCCCGGCGGCCGTGGCCATGGCGAGGCGATCCGCATGTTCATCGACATGGAGCCGGAAACCGCGATCGTGTCGCTGTTCGTCAACAAGGGCGGCCGCAAATTCCTGATCGCGAGCCTCGAAGGACAGGGCTTTGTCGTCAACGAGGACGATTGCGTCGGCAACACCCGCAAGGGCAAGCAGGTGCTCAACGTCGAGATGCCGAACGAGGCTTGCGCGATCACGACCGTGGCCGGCGATACCGTCGCCGTGATCGGCACCAACCACAAGATGGTGCTGTTCCCGCTCGACCAGGTGCCGGAGATGGCGCGCGGCCGCGGCGTGCGGCTGCAGAAATACTCCAGCGCCAAGCTGTCCGATGTCGCGGTATTCGATTCCAAGGCGGGGCTGACCTGGAAGGATTCCGCCGGCCGCGACCAGAGCATGAGCTGGAAGGAACTGGCCGACTGGCGCGGCAACCGCGCCGACGCCGGCCGCCTCGCACACGGTTTGCCGAAGTCGAACAAGTTCTTGCGCGGGGTAGAGTAAGTCTCGGCTGGGACAGCGTGGATTACGGTTTCGTAATCCACCCATGATCTCTTTGACTGCATCCCCGTTCTCGCCGATGCTCGCCCGAAAGCGGGGAGGCGGCATTGCGCAATGCGGGATGGCGGCGGCTCATCATACCGATCGGCGGGGCGGTGGCGCTGCTCGCCATAACGCCCGTGCTCCACGCCCAATCCATCCCCGGCGCGCTGCCCGAATCCGCGAAGGCGTTGTCGCAAGGCGAGTGGCCGGCCTATGCCGGCACCTACGCCGCGTCGCGCTATTCGCCGTTGACGCAAATCGACCGGAGCAACGCCAAGAGCCTTCGCATCGCCTGGCGGTGGAAGTCGCCGGACATGGCGGTCAAGGAAAAGACCGGCGCCGGCCCGAGTGCGGCGAATGAAGCGACGCCGCTGATGGTGGGCGGCACGCTCTACACCAGTACATCGCTGTCGCAGGTCGCCGCGATCGACGCCGCGACCGGCGAGACCAAGTGGGTGTACGACCCAAAGATCTACGAAAACGGCCTCGGCATTCCCCCAAACCTCGGCTGGCTGCATCGCGGCGTCGCCTATTGGCGCAATGGCGACGACGAACGGATCGTGATCCTGACCGCATTCGCGCAGATGATCGCGCTCGATGCCAAAACCGGAAAGCCGGTGGCGAATTTCGGCAAGGACGGCCGGATCGATCTCGTCGAAAGTCTGCGCCGACCGGTCGACCGCAATTATTACACCATGACGTCGCCGCCGGTGATCGTCCGCGGCGTCATTGTGGTCGGCTCGTCCGTGTTCGACTGGTGGGGAAGCCGGCCGTCACCGCCCGGCGATGTCAGGGGATTCGATATCGCCAGCGGCCGTCTGCTCTGGACCTTTCACACGGTGGCGCAGGGCGAGGAGCCCGGCGCAGAAACCTGGGAGAAGGAATCCTGGAAAGAGGCCGGGAACGCCAATGTCTGGGCGCCGATGAGCGCCGACGAAGAACTCGGCTACGTCTATCTGCCGGTCTCGACGCCGACCAATGACTATTACGGCGGCCACCGCCTCGGTGACGGGCTCTATGGCGAAACCCTCGTTTGTCTTGACGTGACCTCCGGCAAGAAGGTCTGGCACTATCAACTCGTCCATCATGGCCTGTGGGATTACGATCTGCCGGCCGCCCCAAACCTGATCGATATCACGGTCGCGGGTAAGCCGATCAAAGCGGTGGCGCAGGTGACAAAACAGGCGTTTGTCTATGTGTTCGACCGCGTCACCGGCAAACCGGTGTGGCCGATCGAAGAGCAACCGGTGCCGGCCTCCAGCGTGCCCGGCGAGCGCGCCTCGACGACACAGCCGATTCCGACCAGGCCCGCGCCGTTCGATATCCAGAGCGCGACCAACGAAAATCTGATCGACCTGACGCCGGAGATTCACAAGGAGGCGATCGACATCGCCTCCGCCTACGATCGCGGGGGGCTCTACACGCCGCCGACCGAGCGCGGCATGATCCAGGTGCCCGGCAATGCCGGCGGCGCAAGCTGGGCCGGAGCCGCCATCGATCCGGAAACCAATACGCTCTATGTCGGCACGCAACGTTTGCCGACGCTGATCACGATCCGCAAGCCGGAGGCGGGATGGCAGGGCACATATGACTATATCGGCCTGCCCAGTTACGTACCGGGGCCGCGCGGGCTGCCGCTGCTCAAGCCGCCGTTCGGCAGCATGGTCGCGATCGACATGAACTCCGGCGAGCACCGCTGGCGGATTCCAGTCGGGCGCAGCAAAGCGCTACGGGCGATCGAGAATCTCGGCATCCGCGAACAACTCGGATTGCCCCACCGCAGCTGGGCGCTGCTGACCAAGACGGTGATGATCGTGGTGCAGATGGGCTATGTCGGGCCGATGCGCTTCGTGCCAGGCTTCAACATGCCGATCCGGGATCTGTTCAATCGCGACCCGCATCTATGGGTCTACGACAAGACGTCAGGCGAAATGCTGGCGGAGATCGAGCTGCCGGCGAATGCGACCGGCGCGCCGATCACCTACATGGCCGGCGGCAAGCAGTTCATCGTGTTCCCGGTCGGCGGCGCCCAACTGGTCGAGGAACTGATCGCGGTCGCGCTGTAATAGTATTCCTATTTCGGTGGGCTATATCAGCGCCATGGCGCACGACCACCACCACGAGCAACATTCTCACGGCCACGCCCACGGGCATGATCACGCCGGGCACAGCCACGCGCCCGACGATTTCGGATGGGCATTTGCGATCGGTGCGTCGCTCAACGCGGCATTCGTGGCAGCCGAACTGGTGTTCGGCTATGCGGCCAACTCGCTCGCATTGATTTCGGATGCCGTTCACAATCTCTCCGATGTGATCGCGCTGTTGCTGGCCTGGGGCGCGGCGTGGCTATCGCAAAAGCAGCCGACGCAGCGGCATACCTACGGCTACCGGCGGGCCTCGATCCTCGCGGCGCTGTTCAATGCCGGGCTGCTGCTGGTCGCTGTCGGCGGCATCATCGTCGAGGCCATCAACCGCCTGCAGCAGCCTGCGCCGGTCGCCGGCTGGACGGTCGTCCTGGTCGCAGCCCTCGGCATCGCCATCAATGGTGGCACCGCGTTGTTGTTCATGCGCGGCCGCCACGGCGACCTCAATATTCGCGGCGCCTATCTGCATATGGTCGCTGACGCCGGTGTCTCATTCGGGGTCGTGATCGCAGCATTTGTCATCATGTTGACGGGATGGCTGTGGATCGACCCCGCCATCAGCCTCGTGATCGCGGCGGTGGTGCTGGCGAGCGGTTGGGGCCTCGCGCGCGATAGCGTCAACCTTGCGCTCGACGGCGTGCCGCGCGGCATCGAATTATCCGACGTGAGGGACTATCTCGGCGGGCTCGACGGCGTCTCGGAGGTCCATGACCTGCATATCTGGGCCATGAGCACCAACGAGACCGCGCTGACGGCGCATCTGGTGCGGCCTCACGGTTCCGACGACGCATTCCTGCACCGGGTCTGCGAGGAGCTATCGCACCGCTTCAACATTCACCATGCCACCCTGCAGATCGAGTCCAGCGGCGAGGTCTGCAAGCTCGCGCCGGCCGAGCGGGTCTGACAATGTCGTTTCTGTAATAGTATTCATTCCCGATGTGTTTAAGAGAGGCCTTGAAATTGACCAACGGGACAGGTTCACTGGGCAAACGATGACGCAATTCGGCAGCATGACATCACGCCAACCCATCGGAAGCCGGCTTGCCCGGCTTCCGCTAGTCGTGCTGGTGACCATCGGCATGCTGTTGTCGCTGCTTCACTGCACCGATAACGCGTATTCGTCAGCCAAATCCGATACCGTCGTCATGACGATGCCCGCCGAGCAGGGTTCACCGCCCGATATCCCCGAGCATTTGTCGCCGTGTCACAGCGGACACTGTCTCTCGCATGTCGCCGCCCAGAATGTCACCGGCGCCCTGGTTCCGATGGATCAGGCCGTGCGTCTGCCGGCATCCGGCAGAGAGCAATTCCCGGCTGCAATGGCCGGCCTTCCGCTGTTCAAACCACCCCGCGTCTGACGCTGCATTCGGCCCTTGAGGCCGATTCGCTGCGGCCGTTGCGTTAAGCAACGCCGCGGCTCGCGCGCATTCGAAACGGATTGACCAGGTCGCGGGCCGCTGCGCCCGTCGCGGGATAATTGAAAATGATCAGAATTTGGTTGCTGGCCGCCGGGCTCGTGCTCGGCGCGGCATTTCCGGTCGCGGCACACGACGAAAAAAAGCAAGTGCACGGGCGGCATGACGGTGCCCTGGTGAAACTATCAGACCGGCAGGTCGACGCCGGCAAGTTCGGCGTGAGCGAGGCCGGCGGCGATACCTTGAGCAAACGCATCGCCGTTCCCGGCTCGATCGTGCCGAGCGGCGACCATATCGCGCGTGTCGCCGTGCGGCTGCTCGGGACCGTCGCCGAACTGCGCAAACGGCTGGGCGACCCCGTCGAGGCCGGCGAGGTGGTTGCGGTGATCGAAAGCCGCGAGGTGGCCGACGCCAAGAGCGAATATCTCGGCGCGCGGCTGGTATTCGATCTGCAGCAAACCCTGTTCAACCGCTCGACCCGGTTGTTCGAAGGCAAGGTGCTCAGCGAGAACGATTTCCTGCGCGCCCGCACCACCTTCGAGGACGCCCGCGTCAAGATCGAGACCGCGCGCCAGAAACTGTTCGCGCTCAGCCTCACGGCGGATCAGATCGAAGCGCTGCCGCAGCAACCGGTGGAGACGCTGCGACGCCAGGAATTGCGGGCACCGATTGCTGGCCGGATCGCCGAGCGCCGGGTCGAATTGGGCTCGCTCGTTGGCCGCGAAGGCCAGGAGAGCGAGCTGTTCGTCATCGCCGACCTCAGCGTGGTCTGGGCGGATCTTGCGGTGTCGCCCTCGGATCTCTCCGCCATCCGCGAGGGCCAGAAAATCAGCCTCAGCGGTGGTGGCGAGAGTTCGTCAGCCACCATCATGTTCATCAGTCCGCTGCTCGACAAGGAAACCCGCGCGGCGCGTGTCGTCGCATCGGTCGACAATGCCGCGCGCAAATGGCGGCCGGGATCGTTCGTCACGGCGGAAATCCCGATCGACGAAACCCCCGCCGCGGTCGTCGTTCCCAAGACGGCGCTGCAGTCGATCAAGGGCGAGGTCGTGCTGTTTGTTCGCACCGAGAATGGTTTCGAGGCGCGCAAGATTGCCATCGGCCGGCAGGACGCGCGACTGGTCGAGGTAATCGAAGGGCTTTCCGCAGGCGAGCGCATCGCGACATCCAACACGTTCGTCCTCAAGGCCGACCTCGGCAAGGCCGAGGCCGAGCATGAACATTAGAGCGCCATCATGATCAGCCGCATTCTCAGCTTCGCCATCCAGCGCCGCTGGACCGTCGTCGTCGTCGCTCTGGCAGCCATTGCGCTCGGCGCCTGGTCGCTGGCGCGCCTGCCGATCGACGCCGTGCCGGACATCACCAACAAGCAGGTGCAGGTCAATACGGTCGCACCGGCGTTGTCGCCGGCCGAAATCGAAAAGCAGGTGACGCTGCGGATTGAAACCGCATTGACCGGCATTGCCGGCCTCGAAAGCACGCGCTCGATTTCGCGAAATGGTTTTTCGCAGGTGACGGCTGTTTTCACCGAGCGGACCGACATCTATTTCGCGCGCCAGCAGGTCAATGAACGCTTGCTGGAATTGCGCCCGAACCTGCCGCCCGGCGTCGATCCCAAGATGGGCCCGATCTCGACGGGTCTGGGCGAAATCTACATGTGGACCGTGGGCTTTGCGCCGAACGTCCGGGATACGGCCGAGTACGTCACGCCGGAAGGTGAGCGGCTCACCACCGAGGTCGAACGGGGCGCGTATCTGCGCACGGTGCAGGACTGGATTATCCGGCCGCAGATCAAGGGCGTGCTCGGCGTGGCCGGGGTCGATTCAATCGGCGGCCACGTCAAGCAATACCACGTCCATCCGGATCCGGCGAAACTGATCGCGCTCGGTCTGTCGTTTGCCGACGTGGTGAAGGCCATTGAGGCCAACAATGTCAGCCGCGGCGCCAACATCATCGAACGCAACGGCGAGGGGATCGCGGTTCGCACCGGCGGCCGGCTCGAAACGCTGACCGATATCGGCGAGGTCGTAATCAGCACGCGCGGGGCGGTGCCGGTTCGCGTCCGCGATGTTGCCAGCATGGACATTGGGGGCGAAATCCGCACCGGTAGCGCCAGCGAGAATGGCCGCGAGGTCGTTGTGGGAACGGCGTTGATGCTGGTCGGCAGCAACAGCCGCACCGTGGCAAACGTGGTCGATGCGAGGCTTGATCAGATCCGCCGGACGCTCCCCGCGGGTATCGAGATCAAGACCGTGCTGAACCGCACCCAGCTCGTCAATTCGACGATCGAGACGGTTGCCACCAACCTCAGCGAAGGTGCGTTCCTCGTCATTCTCGTATTGTTCATGATGCTCGGCAATATCAGGGCGGCATTCATCACGGCGCTGGTGATTCCGGTCGCGATGCTGATGACGGCGACCGGAATGTTACAGGGCCGTATCAGCGCCAACCTGATGAGTCTTGGTGCCATCGATTTCGGGTTGATCGTCGACGGCGCCGTCATCATCACCGAGAACGCCCTGCGGCATTTGGCCGAGCGGCAGGCGGCTGCCGGCCGTCTGCTGTCGACGTCGGAGCGTTTGCAGACCGTCCAGACCTCGGCGCAAGAGATGATCGGGCCGAGCGTCTATGGTCAGGCCATCATCATCCTGGTCTACCTGCCGCTGCTGACCTTCACTGGCGTCGAGGGCAAGATGTTCGAGCCGATGGCGCTGACGGTGATCTTTGCGCTGCTCGCAGCGTTTGTTCTCTCGTTGACGCTGGTACCGGCGTTGATCGCGATCTTCGTCACCAATCGCATCCGCGAGAGCGATAATTTCGCGGTGCATCGCCTGAAGATCGCCTATGCGCCGCTGCTCCGGCGCACCATCGCGCATCCGCTCCCAGCCGTCGTCACTGCCATGCTTCTGTTTGCGGGTGCACTGGTTCTGTTCGCGCGGTTGGGTCAGGAGTTCATCCCGACGCTGGACGAGAAGAATCTGGCGATGCATGCGTTGCGAATACCCAGCACGAGCCTGACTCAGGCCCAGGCCATGCAGCTCGACGTGGAGACGAAAATCAGCGCATTGCCGCAGGTCGCGTTCGTGTTTTCGAAGACCGGTACCGCTGAGATCGCCAGCGACCCGATGCCGCCGAACGCGTCGGATACGTTCATTATCCTGAAGCCGCAGAAGGAGTGGCCGGATCACGGCCTCTCCAAAGAGGCCCTGGTCGATCAGATCGCCGCCGCCGTGCGCGTACTGCCGGGCAACAATTACGAGTTCACGCAACCGATCCAGATGCGGTTCAACGAATTGTTGGCGGGCGTGCGCGGGGATGTTGCGGTGAAAGTGTTCGGAGACGATTTCGAGGCGCTGCTGCGCGCCGCCGGCCAGATTTCGGCAATCCTGCAGGCCACCAGGGGAGCCACCGACGTCAAGGTCGAGCAGGCGAGCGGCCTGTCGGTGCTGGAAATCAGCGTGGACAAGGCTGCGATCGCCCGGCGCGGCCTCAGTCTCGCGGCAGTGCAAGACGTCATCGGGACGGCGATCGGGGGCAGGGATGCCGGAATGGTGTTTCAGGGCGACCGCCATTTCGAAATCATGGTGCGGCTGCCCGATCTGGTCCGCCACGATCTCGATGCGCTGAAGAATTTGCCGGTGTCGCTTCCACTCACCGGAGCGGCAACCACACCGCAGAGTGTGCCGCTGAGCCAGCTTGCGACATTCACCTTCAGCGAAGGCCCCAACCAGATCAGCCGCGAGAACGGCAAGCGCCGGGTGGTGGTGACGGCCAATGTGCGCGATCGCGACATTGCATCCGTCGTGAGCGACGCGCGCGCGAGAATAGATGCTGAAGTGAAGCTGCCGCCGGGCTACTGGCTGACCTGGGGCGGCCAGTTCGAGAATCTGGTGGCGGCGCGGCAGCGGCTCGCGGTGGTGGTGCCGGCGTGCTTTGTGCTGATCGGCCTGCTGCTGTTCAGCGCACTGGGTTCGATCCGCGATGCCGCGCTGGTATTCAGTGCGGTGCCGCTGGCGCTGACCGGCGGCGTGCTGGCCCTTTGGCTGCGTGGCATGCCGTTTTCGGTCTCGGCCGCGGTGGGCTTTATCGCGCTGTCGGGGATCGCCGTGCTCAACGGGCTGGTGATGCTGACCTACATCAAGCAATTGATGGGGCAAGGCCGCGATAGGCTTGCCGCCATCCATGAGGGGGCGCTGACCCGGTTGCGGCCGGTCGCGATGACGGCGCTGGTGGCGTCGCTGGGCTTTGTACCGATGGCGCTGGCGACCGGGACCGGCGCCGAGGTCCAGCGGCCGATCGCCACGGTCGTGATCGGAGGCCTGATCAGCGCCACGCTGCTGACGCTGTTCGTGCTGCCGGCGCTCTACGCCTGGTTCGGCCGTGACCGGGCCAACGCAGAAGGAATCGACGAACCATTTCGGAACGCCGCCGAATGAGCGTCATATGATCGCCGTCAGCCGCAACGCCACGCCCGCGGCGCAGGAGCCCGCCAGCACCCAGAGCATGCCGATATTGAGCCGGAAGATCGCGGTCGCAGCCGCCGCCGCCAGCACGAAGGCGGCGATGTCGATGCTCGACAACACGGGCATGTCGAACGACAGCCCGAACGATCGGATCGGGGTGGTCTGCCGGAACAGGGTATGCAGCGCGAACCAGATCGACAGATTGAGGATCACGCCGACCACGGCGGCGGTGATCGCGGTCAAAGCACCGGCGAGCCCCTTGTTGCCGCGCAGGGTCTCGATGAAGGGCGCGCCGAGGAAGATCCAGAGGAAGCAGGGCATGAAGGTGACCCAGGTCGCCAGCAGCCCGCCAAGGGTTGCGGCCATCATCGGCGACAGCATGCCGGGATCGCGATACGCGGCCATGAAGCCGACGAACTGCAACACCATGATCAGCGGACCCGGTGTGGTCTCGGCCATGCCGAGGCCATCCAGCATCTCGCGCGGCTGCACCCAGTGATAGTGCTCGACCGCCGTTTGCGCCACATAGGCCAGCACCGCATAGGCGCCGCCGAACGTCACCATCGCCATCTTTGAGAAGAACAGCGCGATCTGGCTGAATACGTTGTCCTGTCCCAGTCCGATCAGGAGTGCGGCCACCGGCACCAGCCATAGCAGCAGCCAGATCGAACTGACCTTCAACGCCTTGGCGACGCTCGGGCGGACATGCTCGGGCAGTTCCTCGCCGAGCAGGCTGTCGACGACGGCGGTCTTCTTGCTGCCGCCGCCATGTTCGATCGCCGCGAATTCCGGCCGTCCGCTCCGCGCGCCGAGATAGCCGATGATTCCGGCGGCGATGATGATGATCGGGAAGGGGATGTTGAAGAAGAAGATCGCGATAAAGGCGATCCCGGCCAGCGCGATCATGATCCGGTTGCGTAGTGCGCGCTTTCCGACGCGCACCACGGCCTGCAGGACGATAGCCAGCACCGCGGCTTTCAGGCCGAAGAACAGCGCCTCGATGAATCCGACATTGCCATAGGTCGCATAGACATAGCTCAGCCCCATGATGGCGATGATGCCGGGCAGGATGAACAACCCGCCCGCCATGATGCCGCCGGCGGTGCGGTGCAGCAGCCAGCCGATATAGGTGGCGAGTTGCTGCGCCTCCGGCCCCGGCAACAGCATGCAGTAGTTCAGCGCATGCAGGAACCGGCTCTCGGAGATCCAGTTTTTTTCCTCGACCAGGATGCGATGCATCACCGCGATCTGGCCCGCGGGCCCACCGAAACTCAGCAGTGCCACCCGCAGCCAGACCCGGAATGCTTCACCGAAGCCGATGCCGTGAGCATATTCGCTGCCGGCGCCGGCTTCGGCTGACTTGTCGATGGTCGCATCCATTACGGCTTCGCCTTGTTCGTCGGCCAATTATGGGTTTCGCCGGTCGCGTCGCGGCACCAGCGATAGAAGGCGTCGTACAGCAGTATGCCGGCGTCCAGTTGCTCGAGATCGTCGTCGAACATCCGCGACAGGCCAAGCGAGGCCGCGAGCAGCCCCGGCGCTTCCGGCGACAGATCGAGCCGGCCGGTATCGGCGGCGCGGACCATCGTCGCCAGCCGCAGCAGCGGCGGCGTTCCCAGGCCAAACTCCTCGATCATCACGTCGAACGTGCAGAGTTCGCCGCGGTGACTCCAGAACACGTTCTCGACATCGAACGGGGTCGCGTTGAAGCGCTCGCCGACCGCAAGTACTTCGGACGGCGCGACGAACAGGAACACGGCGTTCGGATCGATGAACCTTCGGATCAGCCAGGGGCAGGCAATGCGGTCGATCTTGGGCCGCGCCCGCGTCACCCACACCGTACGGCCCTTGGCATCGCGCGCAGGAAGCTTTGCGGTGGGCGTCAGCGGGAGCGCGGCGTCTTTCCAGCCTTCAAAGCCGCCTTCAAGCGTCTCGGCCGAAATGTCGAGATGCCGTAGCCAGGCAGCGGTGCCTTGCGCGAGTTTTGCGCCGCGCAGGCAAACCACAATGGCCGGCCGGCCGGTGAATTCCTCGCCCCATTCGGCGGCGTTCTCGTGGCTGCGCCGGACGGCGCCGGGAATCAGCCGCGGATCGGCGGCAAAATCCGCCTCGGTACGGACGTCGATCAGGACAGGCGCATTCGCTGTGCCGATCAACCGTGCAAGTTTATCAGGAGATATCGTGGTGTAAGATGACATGATTGCGCCCTCGCAAGAGAAACCGGGCGCGATACTTGGGCTTGTCGCCTCGTGGGGAGATCGCAAAGTCCCCATGCCCCCCAATAGCCGCTCGGACGTTCGGCTGTCAACTCCACATCCTTGCGGCAGCGGAGATTTGGACCTAACTTGTTGGGTATCGGGGACAAAGCAGGCTCCCCGTCAGACGGCGCTCCGTCCAAGCTCTGCGCACCGCTCGACGTGTCGAGTTGCGCATGAAAGCATGGATCGATGGCCAGCATTCCCAAGGAATCAAACGTTTCATCGGCGGGTCGACTGATCCGGCTGCTCTATGTCGCGCGGGGTTTACGCGGGTTTGGCGACGGCTTTGCGATCATCATCCTGCCGGCCTACATGACGCTGCTCGGTTACGATGCCGTCGCGGTCGGCATTGTCGCTACCGCGTCGCTATTGGGCACGGCGCTTCTGACCCTGATCGTGGGCTGGATTGCCCCGCGCCATGATTTGCGCCCGCTGTTGATGTTCGGCGCCGGCCTGATGGCCGCCACCGGGATCGCATTCCCTGGCGTCGAGCATTTCGTCCTGATCGTGCTGGTCGCCTTTATCGGCACCATCAATCCGTCCGGCGGCGATCTCGGTGTGCTGGTGCCGCTCGAGCATGCCGTGCTGGCGCACAGCGCGACGGACGAACGCCGCACGCAGATCTTTGCGCGCTACAGCCTGATCGGGGCCCTCGCAACCGCGGCGGGATCGCTGGCCGCGTCATTGCCCGATTTCCTCGTCGCCGGCGGTAGTACGCAACTCGGGGCGTTCCGCCTGATGTTCTACGGCTACGCTGTACTCGGTATTCTCTGCGCGGCCCTCTATCGCCGTGTTCCGCACACGCAGGGCGAGGAGAGGGCGCCGCAGACGCCGCTCGGGCCGTCGCGCGGTACGGTCTACAAGCTTGCCGCATTGTTCAGCATTGATGCCTTCGCCGGCGGCTTTGTTGCCCAATCGCTGCTGGTGCTGTGGCTGTTCGAACGGTTCGACCTGTCGCTGTCGGCGGCCGCACTGTTTTTCTTCTGGTCGAGCACGCTCGGCGCCTTCTCTTTTCCGGTGGCGGCCTGGATCGCGAAGCGCATCGGGCTCGTCAACACCATGGTGTTCACGCACATCCCCTCCAGCGTGTTCCTGATCCTGGCGGCGTTCTCGCCGAATCTGTATCTGGCGTTGGGATTGCTGCTGCTGCGCTCGGCGCTGTCGCAAATGGACGTGCCGACCCGCACCTCCTACGTCATGGCTGTGGTGACGCCGGCCGAGCGTCCTGCCGCCGCCAGCGTCACCGCGGTCCCACGCAGCCTCGCCTCCGCAATCAGTCCGGCGATATCGGGCGCGCTGCTGATGACGACATTCTCCGGCCTGCCGCTGGTGGTCTGCGGCGTACTCAAGATCGCCTACGACGTCGCGCTGCTGTTCTCGTTCCGGCACATCAAGCCGCCGGAGGAGTCGTCCTGAGGCGGCGATAGTGCAAATTATTGTTCGCGCACCGGTAACTGCCGGATCTGAAACCCGGTCTTGTTCTGTTCAAACCCGACGCCAGAAT
>JBOHIT010000368.1:0-2637 GCA_050726155.1 Bradyrhizobium sp. | reverse complement strand
ACGATTGCGTGGTCAAGGCCGAGAAGGTCGTCGTGCGTTTCGAGGAGGGCCAGCCGGTCGCTCTGAACGGCCAGACCTTCGCCGATCCGGTCGCACTTTTCCTCGAGGCCAACGCCATCGGCGGCCGGCACGGCCTCGGCATGAGCGACCAGATCGAGAACCGGATCATCGAGGCCAAGAGCCGCGGCATCTACGAAGCGCCCGCGATGGCGCTGCTGCACATCGCCTATGAGCACCTCGTCACCGGCATCCACAACGAAGACACCATCGAGCAGTATCGCATCAGCGGCATGCGCCTTGGCCGGTTGCTCTACCAGGGGCGCTGGTTCGATTCGCAGGCCCTGATGCTGCGTGAAACCGCGCAGCGCTGGGTCGCACGCGCCGTCACCGGTGAGGTGACGATCGAACTGCGCCGCGGCAACGACTATTCGCTGCTCAACACCGAGAGCCCGAACCTGACCTATGCACCGGAGCGGCTCAGCATGGAGAAGGTCGAGGATGCGGCGTTCACGCCAGCCGACCGCATCGGCCAGCTGACCATGCGCAACCTCGACATTTCGGATACCCGCGCCAAGCTGAAGCTCTATTCGGACACCGGTCTGCTATCGAGCGGGGATGGCTCCGAGATCTTCAAGCTCGGCAACGACAAGAGCTAAGTGGCGCTCAATCTTGCGGACCGGTTCCGGGATGTAATGGCGGCGTCATTCTCGGCCGCTAGGCTTATCGTTTGCGCGTGTCAGGATTCGCGCATCGATGTCATCACGGGGCACACATCATGGTCAGGGAATTCGCCGCGGCTTCGGTTGCGATCTTGCTCTCGGCTCTGCCGGGTCAGGCGCAGACGATCTATCCGATCGACCGCGCCGAAATCCTTGCGGGCGCGAAATTCGACTTCAAGGTCGAGTTTCCCGATCGGGTTGATCCGGCGAAGCTGAAAGTGACGCTGAACGGTGCGGATCATTCGACCGTGTTCGGACGCACCGCGACCTTTATCGATCGCGAAGACGGCAAGGATCAATCGGCGCTGCTGCTTCGCGACGTCACGTTGACCCGCCCCGGCACCGTCACGGTGGAGGTCGGCGACGGCACGCGCAGCCGCAACGTTAGCTGGAACGTCTACGATACCGGGCCGCGCAAGGCGAAGAACGTGATCCTGTTCATCGGCGACGGACTGTCGCCGGCCCATCGCGTCGCCGCGCGGATGCTTTCCAAGGGCATCAAGGAAGGCAAGAGCCAGGGCAAGCTCGCCATCGACGACATGCCGCATATGGCGCTGGTGGCGACCGCGGGCTCGGACTCGATCATCACCGATTCCGCCAATGCGGCCAGCGCTTATGCCACCGGCCACAAGACTGCCGTCAACGCGATGGGCGTCTATGCCGACCGCACCATAAGTCCGTTCGACGATCCGAAGGTCGAGACCATCACCAGCGTTGCGAAGCGGCGGCTTGGTTTGGGCATCGGCATCGTCACCAACACCGAAATCCAGGACGCGACGCCGGCGGCGATGGTGGCGCATACCCGCCGCCGCGCCGCCTATGACGAGATTGTCGAACAATATTTTGCCGCCAGGCCCGATGTGCTGATGGGCGGCGGCAGTGCGAACTTTCTGCCGAAGGGTGCGCAAGGCTCGAAGCGCAACGATGATATCGACTATATCGCAAGGTTTCGCGATGCCGGCTATCAGGTCGCGATGACGAAGCCGGAGCTGGATTCCGCGGCTGCGAAAGCCGATACACGCAAATTACTCGGCCTGTTCGCGCCCGGAAATATGGACGGGGCCCTGGATCGCAAATTTCTGAAGGGCGGCGGCGTCAAGAAGTTTCCCGAGCAGCCCGACCTGACCGAACAAATGAAGGCGGCCCTCGATGTGCTGTCGCGGGGCGATGCGGGATTTTTCCTGATGGTGGAATCGGGGATGATCGACAAATACGCGCATCTCCTGGACATGGAGCGCGCAGTCTACGACACCATCATGCTCGACAATGCAGTGCGCCTCGCGCGCGACTGGGCGCGGGCACGCGGCGACGACACCCTGATCCTCGTCGTGGCGGACCACAATCATCCGAACAGCCTGGTCGGTACCGTCAATGACGACATGAGCACGACGCCGAACGCGCCGCTGCGCGAGCGGGTCGGGGTCTATGACAAGGCCGGCTTCCCCAATTATCCGCCGCCCGACGCCGACGGATATCCTTCGCGCGTCGACGTCAGCCGGCGGCTCGCGATCTTTTCGGCCAGCCTGCCGGATCATTACGAGACCTTCCGCCCGAAGCTGGACAACCCGAACGAACCCACCGTGAAGGGCGACGAGGCCGGCACGTTCAAGGTCAACGAGAAATACAGGGACGTGCCGGGCGTGGTGCTGCGCCTCGGCAATCTGCCGGCGTTGATCGGCGCCAGCGTGCATTCCGGTGAGGACGTCATCCTGACCGCGGCCGGTCCCGGCAGCGAACGCGTTCACGGCTCGATGGACAACACTGACGTGTTTCGCGTCATCGCCGATGCGCTGGGGCTCGCGGCGAAACCTTGAGTGGCTGCACTGGAACGTGATGGCATTGGATCCGTCGCGCGCCCGTACAGTCTCTCGTCATCCTGAGGTGCGCTCAGCGGCGCAATTGCGCCGCAGACTTGCGC
>JBOHIT010000367.1:0-10361 GCA_050726155.1 Bradyrhizobium sp. | reverse complement strand
GAGCTCGGCAACGAGTTCTTCAAGAAGTTCGGCGTGATCGGTTTCCCCTGCGGCAACACCGGCACGCAGATGGGCGGCTGGTTCCGTAAGGAGATCAAGACGGTTGCCGATCTGTCGGGCCTGAAATTCCGTATCGGCGGCATCGCCGGCCAGGTTCTGCAGAAGGTCGGCGTCGTGCCGCAGCAGCTCGCCGGTGGCGACATCTATCCGGCGCTGGAAAAGGGCACCATCGACGCCGCCGAGTGGGTCGGTCCGTATGACGACGAGAAGCTTGGCTTCGCCAAGGTCGCGAAATTCTACTACTACCCGGGCTTCTGGGAAGGCGGACCGATGGTTCACGCCTTCGCCAATCTGGAGAAGTGGAATTCGCTGCCGAAGAACTATCAGGCGATCCTCAGCAATGCCACCGCGCACGCCAACACCTGGATGAACGCACGCTATGACATGCTCAATCCGACAGCGTTGAAGCGCCTGGTCGCCGGCGGCACGCAGTTGCGTCCGTTCACCAACGAAGTGCTGGAAGCCTGCCTGAAGGCGACCAACGAACTGTGGGCCGAAATCTCGGCCAAGAACGCCGACTTCAAGAAGTCGGTCGACGCGATGCAGGCTTACCGCTCCGACCAGTATCTGTGGTGGCAGGTTGCCGAATACACCTTCGACAGCTTCATGATCCGCTCGCGCACGCGCGGTTGATCGCATCGATTAGTTGAAGAAGGAAGCCCGGTCTCCGCGAGGAGGCCGGGCTTTTTCGTGGCGCAAGCAGTTCCTGATGGAAATCGGGAACCGGATGCTCCATGTTGACCGCAGGCCTCAATAACGAAGGCCGAACGAGACAACAACCAGGGCAGGAATTCATGAAGCGAAGAGATTTTCTCAAGATCACCGGTATCGGCGCCGCGGGCGCGGCAACGCTGGCGGCACCGGCAATTGCGCAGTCGATGCCGGAGATCAAGTGGCGGATGACGACGAGCTGGCCGAAATCGCTCGATACGCTCCATGGCGGCGCCGAAATGATGGCCAAAGTGGTCGGCGAAGCGACCGACAACAAATTTCAGATCCAGACCTTTGCGGCCGGCGAGATCGTCCCGGGCCTGCAGGTGCTCGACGCCGTGCAGAACGCGACCGTCGAAATGGGTCACACCGCGTCCTACTATTACTTCGGCAAGGACCCGGCCTTTACGTTCGGTTCGTCGATCCCGTTCGGGCCCAACCAGCGTATCAACCAGGCCTGGTACATGCTGGGCGGAGGCAAGGAACTGCTCAACGAATTCTACAAGAGCTACAACGTCACCTCGCTGCTCGCCGGCAACACCGGCTGCCAGATGGGCGGCTGGTTCCGCAAGGAGATCAATACCGTCGATGACCTCAACGGCCTGAAATTCCGTATCGGCGGCTTCGCCGGACGCGTGATGCAGAAGCTCGGCACCGTGCCGCAGCAATTGGCCGGTGGCGACATCTATCCGGCGCTCGAGAAAGGTACTATCGACGCGGCGGAGTGGGTCGGCCCGTATGATGACGAGAAGCTCGGGTTCTACAAGGTTGCGCCGAACTACTACTTTCCGGGATGGTGGGAGGGTGGCCCCATGCTGCTCGCCATGATCAATCTCGACAAGTGGAACGCGCTGCCGAAATATTATCAGCACGTTCTCGAGCAAGCCGGCCATCTCGCCAACAACTGGATGATGGCGCGGTACGATCAGGCCAATCCAATGGCCCTGAAAAAATTGCTCGCCAGCGGCACCAAGCTGCGACCGTTCCCGCCAGCTGTGATGGAAGCCTCGTTCAAGGCTGCCAAGGAATTGCACAGCGAAGTTGCCGCGACCAATGCGAACTTCAAGAAGCTCTATGAATCGCTGACGTCGTTCTCCAACAACGGCTACCAGTGGTTCCAGGTCGCCGAAGTCGGCTATGACAACTTCATGGCGCGCCACTCGCAGGGTTGATCGCAAGACAAATAATTGTCGGGCCAACGAGAACCCGGAGCGAAAGCTCCGGGGTTTGGCGTATGGCGCCGTATACTTTCGGGCCAGCTTCTGTGGCCTCACTCAATCGGGGCCCGACCAATCCTTAAGGTGAAATAACAAGCCCGGTCCCGCGCGAAGGCCGGGCTTTTGGCGTTGTGCGACCTTTTTCTGGATGGAAATCGGGAACCGGATGTTCCATGCTGCCCGCAAGCCTCGGCAAGAAGGCTGTCGGACACATACACACAATCAGAGGGCAGGATTCATGAAACGCAGGGATTTTCTGAAGGTAACGGGTATTGGCGCGGCCGGTGCCGCAACCATGGCGGCGCCCGCGATCGCGCAGTCGATGCCAGAGATCAAGTGGCGGCTGACAGCGAGCTGGCCGAAATCGCTCGACACCCTTTGGGGGGCGGTCGAGGTGATGGCCAAGCAGGTTGGCGAAGCCACCGACAACAAATTCCAGATCCAGACATTTGCCGGCGGCGAAATCGTTCCCGGCCTGCAGGTGCTTGATGCCGTGCAAAACGGCACCGTCGAGATGGGGCACACCGCGTCGTACTATTACTTCGGCAAGGATCCGACCTTTGCGTTCGGCACGGCAGTGCCGTTCGGACCGAACCAGCGCATCAACCAGGCCTGGTACATGCAGGGCGGCGGCAGGGAACTGCTCAACGATTTCTACAAGAGCTATAACGTCACGTCGTTTCTGGCCGGCAATACCGGTTGCCAGATGGGTGGCTGGTTCCGCAAGGAGATCAACACCGTCGACGATCTCAAGGGACTCAAGATGCGCATCGGCGGTTTCGCCGGCCGCGTGATGCAAAAACTCGGCGTCGTGCCGCAGCAATTGGCCGGC
The DNA here is from genome assembly GCA_050726155.1 of Bradyrhizobium sp. Lineage (GTDB taxonomy): Bacteria > Pseudomonadota > Alphaproteobacteria > Rhizobiales > Xanthobacteraceae > Bradyrhizobium. Next base: position 7,541 of record JBOHIT010000367.1, on the reverse strand, counting down.
GGCGATATTTACCCCGCGCTCGAAAAAGGCACGATCGACGCGGCGGAATGGGTCGGTCCCTATGACGACGAGAAGCTCGGCTTCAACAAGGTCGCACCGCATTATTACTATCCCGGTTGGTGGGAAGGCGGCCCGATGCTGCTCGGCATCGTCAATCTGGAAAAGTGGAATTCGTTGCCGAAATACTATCAAAGCGTCATCGAGCAGGCAGGGCAGTCCGCCAACAGCTGGATGATGGCGAAATACGATCAGCTCAATCCACCGTCGCTGAAGAAATTGCTCGCCGGCGGCACCAAATTGCATGCGTTCTCACCGCCGATCATGCAGGCATGCCTGAAGGCAACCAAGGAATTGTACGCCGAGACGTCGGCCACCAATCCGACCTTCAAGAAGGTGCTGGATTCGATGAACACGTTCCAGACCAACGGCTATCAGTGGTTCCAGGTCGCCGAGCTCGGCTACGACAGCTTCATGGCGCGCAATCCGCAAGGCTGATTCTCAAAAAAAGGCTGATCCCAAACTGGATTCGACAAAATAAAAACCCCGGAGCGAAAGCTCCGGGGTTTTTCATAACGTGAATGTCGTCCGCTATTGTTTTGGTTGCCCGAAATCAAGCGGTGGCAGGTCGATCTGCGGCACCTCGATCTTGACCTTGCTGAGGTCGACGTCGAGCGGCTTGTCGAGCAGGGCGGTCACCACGATCGGGAATGCGATCACGATCGCCACCATGATCGCTTGCAGGCCGATCCAGGGAATGGCGCCCCAGTAGATGTCGGAGCTCTTCACTTCCTTGGGTGCTACGCCGCGCAGGTAGAACAGTGCAAAGCCGAACGGCGGATGCAGGAACGACGTCTGCATGTTGACGCACAGCATGACGCCGAACCAGATCAGCGCCGCATCCGGCCCCACCACCGGCGCCAGAACCTTCTGCGCGATCGGCGCCACCATCGGCAGGATGATGAACGCGATCTCGAAGAAGTCGAGGAAGAACGCCAGGAAGAAGATGAAGAGGTTGATGAAGATCAGGAAGCCCCAGACGCCGCCGGGAAGCGAGGTCAGGTGATGCTCGAGCCAGACGCCGCCGGAGACGCCGAGGAACACCACTGAGAAGCAGGTCGAGCCGATCAGGATGAACACCACCATGGTGGAGAGGCGCATCGTCGACTCGTAGCCCTGCTTGATCAGGTCGCGCAGGTCCGGGATGCGGACGGCTTCGAGACAGAGCCAGACGACGGCGAGGTAGACGATGGCGAAGGTCAGTTTGAACAGCTTGCCGTCGCCGAGCAGCATGCCGATGATGGTGCCGATGCCGGTGGCGGCGATGCCGATCAGGAGCATCTTGTGCCCCTTGCTGCTGAGATCCTTGTGGTGGATCGCGGCGAGGACGATGGCGCCGATGGCGCCCATCGCGCCGGCTTCGGTCGGGGTCGCGAGGCCGAGCATCATGGTGCCCAGCACCACGAAGATCAGCACGGCCGAGGGAATGATGCCCATCAGGCATTTCTTCCAGAGCGCCCAGCCCGTCAGCGTGCGCGCGTCCTTGGGAACCGCCGGGACGTGGTCCGGCTTGAACAGGCCGAGGAAAAATGTGTAGCCGGCGAACAGCATGATCTGGAGCACCGACGGGCCCCAGGCGCCGAGATACATGTCACCGACCGACTTGCCGAGCTGGTCGGCCATCACGATCAGCACCAGCGACGGCGGCACCAATTGCGTGATGGTGCCGGAGGCCGCCAGCACGCCGGTGATGTAGCGGATGTTGTAGCCGTAGCGGATCATCACCGGCATCGAGATCAGCGCCATGGCGATGACCTGCGCTGCCACCGTGCCGGTGATCGCGCCGAGGATGAAGCCGACGATGATGACGGAATAGCCGAGGCCGCCGCGGACCGGTCCGAACAGCTGACCCATTGAGTCCAGCATGTCTTCCGCCAGTCCGCACCGTTCCAGGATCGAGCCCATGAAGGTGAAGAACGGGATCGCCAGCAGCAACTCGTTGGAGAGCACGCTACCGAAGATGCGGCCTGGAATGGCCTGCAGGAAGTTCATGTCGAAGAAGCCGAGATAGATCGACAGGAAGCCGAACGACAGCCCCAGCGCGGCCAGCGTGAACGCCACCGGGAAGCCGATCAGCATGGCCAGGATCAAGCCGCCGAACATTATCGGCGGCATCATCTCCAGCGTGATCATGTGCGTGCTCATTGCACCGGCCTCTCGTATTTGGCGTCGATCATGACATAGCCCTTCAACGCCGCGATGCGCTTGATCACTTCGGAGACGCCCTGCAAGGCCAGCAGCACGAAGCCGAAGGGAACGACGGCCTTGATTGGCCAGCGCACCAGGCCGCCGGCATTGCTGGAGATTTCACTGACCACATAGGATTGCATGAAGAATGGCCACGACAGATAGGCCAGCAGCAGGCAGGACGGAATCAGGAAGAACAGCGTTCCGATCATGTCGAGCCAGATCTGCCCGCGCTCGGACAGCATCAGATACAGAATTTCGACGCGGACATGTTCGTTCTTCTTGAAGGTGTAGGAGGCGCCGAACATCACGAAGACGGCGAACATGTACCATTGCAATTCGAGCCAGCTGTTGGAGCTGTAGCCGAACGCGTAGCGGATCATCGCGTTGGCGGCACTGACCACGCAGGCGGCGAGCACCAGCCAGTTGCAGACGCCGCCTAGTTTCTCGTTGAGCCAGTCGATGCCGTTACTGAATGCCAACAATGGGCTCATTACGCTCTCCTCGGACACGTCATCGACGCGCGCCGGATTTCTTCATTGATATTGCGTCGCCACCTTGCACCAGACGCGCCGAGCCGCCGCCGCGCGGAAAACGCGCAGCTTCGTTCCGGCGCGAAAAACGCGCAGGTTCGCAGCTCATTCGCTGGTGCGATTGCAACGATCGTCCTCCCCCTCAGTCGCGCTTTCGCCGTCTTGACTGCTCCGTGAGGGAGCAGCGGCCTGTCTCGGCCGTGCTGGCGTAAAGCAGCCGCACCATTTCAGCGCGTTGTGACGGCGTCAATCGGAAAATGGACAAATTGACGCGGCTCACTTGGCCGCGCAGCAAGGCGGTAAATAGTTGTGTGGAAAGGCCTAAATACGCGCCTAAAATTTCAACCGCCGGTCACGCTCATGTGGCGGCTGACGCTTGGGCGATTGTGGCGGCGGTCGATGATGAAGTCGTGGCCCTTCGGCTTCAGGCCGATGGAGCGATCGATCGCGGCCGAGAGCAGGTCGTTGTCGGCCGAGGCCCGCAACGGTTTGCGTAAATCGGAGGCATCTTCATGGCCGAGGCAGGTGTGCAACGTGCCGGTGCAGGTGATCCGTACCCGGTTACAGGATTCGCAGAAATTATGGGTCATCGGCGTGATGAAGCCGAGCTTGCCGCCGGTCTCGCTGATCCGGACATAGCGGGCAGGGCCGCCGGTGTCGTCGTCGAGGTCGGTCAGCGTGTAATGCTTGGCGAGGCGCGCGCGCAACAATGACAGCGGTACGTACTGATCGATCCTGCCTTCGCCGATGTCGCCCATCGGCATGACTTCGATCAGCGTCAGCGCCATACCCTTGCCGTGCGCCCATTCCATCAGCGAGGGGATCTCTTCCTCGTTCATGTTCTTCAGCGCCACCGCGTTGATCTTGACCGCAAGGCCAGCTTCGCGCGCCGCCTCGATGCCGGCCAAGACCTTGTCGATGTCACCCCAGCGGGTGATGGCGCGGAATTTCTGGGGATCGAGCGTATCGAGCGAAACGTTGATCCGGCGCACGCCGCAGTCGCGCAACTCGGCGGCAAAGCGCGCCAGTTGTGAACCGTTGGTGGTCAGCGTCAGTTCATCGAGCGCGCCGCTTCCGAGGTGCCGCGACAGCGAGCGCACCAGCGACATCACGTTGCGCCGGACCAGGGGTTCGCCACCGGTGAGGCGGATTTTGCGCACACCCTTGGCGATGAACGCCGAGCACAACCGGTCGAGCTCTTCCAGCGTCAACAGGTCGGCCTTGGGCAGGAACGTCATGTCCTCGGACATGCAATAGAAACAGCGCAGGTCGCAGCGGTCGGTGACGGAGACGCGCAGATAGCGGATGGTCCGGCCGAACGGGTCGGTCATCGGACCGAACAATTGATCGGGAGAGGTCGAAATTCCGCTCATCCAAAAATGCCTTGCAAACTGCCCCGCCTGCGCGTTGCGCGCGGTGGAACCGCTGCAACGTCTATCGCACATAATCCTATAGCGTTTTCGAGCGAAGTGGATACCGGTTCGCGTGAAGAAAACGCGTCAAAACTAAAGACTTATATCCCGGCTCTGATGTCAATCAGAGCCGCGATATAGGCACGAAGCAAGGCGCCTGCAATCCGGGTGCTTTCGGTGTGCGGTGCGATCAGCGGGCCGGCTGTGCCGCCGGCGCGGACGGGTTCGGGAACGGCGAGGCGGCGGCGGGTGCTGCTGCCGGCTTCGGCTTCTTTGCCTTCGGCCGCATCGGTTTCGCGCGCGGCGGCGGGCCGGCGGGTTTCAGCTCGGCCACCACGGGATTGGGATCGATGGTGGTGGAGGCGGGGGTCGCAAAGTCGCCGGGGTTCCGGATCACCTGGACCGGAACCGTGACCGGCAGGAATTTTGCCATCGCGAAGGTCACGGTGAAGCCGGCATCGGGGGCGGTGACCGCAACCGAGCAGGGGGTTTTGCAGCCCGGTCCGACCGAGGTGGTGGCGTCAGCCCCTGACGGCACCGATTCCAGCTGGACCTGGATCGGCGGCGGGGTCGGCTTCAGGGAATCGAGGGAAAACGAGGAGCAGCCGGCAAGAACGCCGGACAGCGCAGCTCCGGCGACGGCAATCGCGAAAACACGCATGATCATCACTCACCTGCGGCGATCAGCCACAATCCCCAGCCGGGGACCATAGGAGTGTGAGAACAGGGCCGCAACCGTGCTGGGCGGATTCGTTAAAGGATGGTTAATTCCGGTGACACAGAAATTAGAGATATTATATATATCAATCGGTTATGACGATGCTGCGGCCCCGGTCAGGCTGTTCACCGCCGCCGGCAGCTCGCGAAAATGGCCGATCAGCCGGTCCGGCTTCAGCTCGGCAATGGGCACGTCGGTGTAGCCGAATTCGACCCCGATCACGGGGATGCCCGCGCGCCGGGCGACGCCGACGTCGGGACCGGCGTCGCCGACCATGATGGCGCCCGCGAGCGGCCTGCCGGCGCGGGCCAGCGTCTGCTGCAGGATCACCGGATCGGGCTTTGCGACCCCAAACGTGTCCGCGCCGCAGATCGCGGCAAACCGCTTGCTTAGGCTCAGCTTGTCGAGCAGCAGCTTCGACAGCCATTCCAGCTTGTTGGTGCAGACCGCAAAGCGGAAGCCCTGGGCTTCGAGCTGGTCAAGCGCGGTTTCCAGCCCCTCGAACGGCCGCGATTCATCCGCGATGTGCTCGGCGTAATAGGCGATGAAATCCTTCATCAGCCGGTTGACGTCGTCCGCGTTGATGGCGCGGTCATCGAACTCGAGGCCGCGCTCGATCAGCTTGCGGGCGCCGGCGCCGATCATGTTGCGCGCCCTGGCGAGCGGCACGGGGGCGATGCCCTCGCGCTGAAGCACGAAATTGAGCGCGTTGATCAGGTCGGGCGCGGTATCGACCAGCGTGCCGTCGAGATCGAAGACGAGGGTGCGGGGAGTTGTCATTTGGCATTCGCTACCGGCCCCGGCGGCATCATGCAAGTGGGTTCGCAAGTCGGCGGATAAGCCCGATTTGGCCCCTGTTGGCGCTGTTCCTGCCCGGCAAACGACGCTAGATATGCGCCCCCGGATAGGCGCATCAGAAGGCATCCTCAGTGGACATGGACGCATTGAAACGGCAGGCGGCGGCACGCGCGCTGGAGCATGTCACTGACGGCATGAAGCTCGGTCTCGGCACTGGCTCCACCGCGAAGCACTTCGTCGATCTGCTCGGCGAGAAGGTCGTCAAGGGCCTGCGAGTGACTTGCGTGCCGACCTCGGAGGTGACCCGCGCCCAGGCGCAGGCCTGCGGCATTCCCCTGACCACGCTGGACGAGATCGATCACCTCGATCTCACCGTCGACGGTGCCGACGAATGTGACGGCGCGCTCAATCTGATCAAGGGCGGCGGCGGCGCGCTGCTGCGGGAAAAGATCGTGGCGGCGGCGTCGGATCGCATGATCGTGATCGCCGACGAAACCAAATGGGTCGACGTTCTCGGCCGCTTCCCCTTACCCGTCGAGGTGATCCCGTTCGGGCTTGCCGCAACGCAGCGGGCGATCGCTGATGCATTTGCGCAAAGCGGCGTTTCCGGGCAAATGGGGGTCCGCAAGGCCAAGGACGGCCACGTTTTTGTCACCGATGGCGGCCACTGGATTATCGATGCCCATCTCGGGCGAATAGAGGATGCGCCGCGCCTGGCGGGCTTGTTGAGCCTGATCCCCGGCGTTGTCGAACACGGCCTGTTCATTGGCCTGGCCAGCACGGCCGTGCTGGCTGGCGCGCAGGGAATTCGCGTAGTTGAACGGCGCTAGCGCCGAAATCTTTGAGGAGAGAATTGAAATGAAGAGCCTTTCGGGAAGTTTGTCGGCTGCGGCCCTCGGGTTAAGTTTGGCGCTGGTCGGCGCCCCCGCTTTTGCCCAGCAGAAAAACGCCGCCCCTGCCGCGCCCGCGACCATCCCCGGCCTGAAGCCTGCGACGCCGGCAGCCCTTGCCGCCGCCAAGGAAATCCTCACCATGAAGAACGCCAGCGCGATGTACGCGTCGGCCGTTCCGAACCTGGTCGAGCAGACCAAGAACTCGCTGATGGCGAGCAATCTCAACTACCAGAAGGACCTCAACGAGGTCGCCATCGTCGTCGCCAAGAATCTGGCCGGCCGCGAAAAGGAAATCGGCGACGGCATGGCGCAGGTCTATGCCAACGAGTTCACCGAGCAGGAGTTGAAGGACCTCGTGACCTTCTACAAATCGCCGCTCGGCCAGAAACTGTTGTCGTCCGAGCCCCGTGCGATCCAGTTCAGCATGTCCTATATGAACCAGTGGGCGCAAAACTTCGCCGAGGTCATCAACGGCCAGTTCCGCGCCGAGATGAAGAAGCGCGGCAAGGATATCTGACACTGGACTCTTCAGCCGGAGCGTTTCCGGCTCGGAGTATCGCGGGCAGGGATTGACCATGGCTGAGTACGACGTCGATCTGTTTGTCATCGGTGGCGGCTCGGGCGGCGTCCGTGCCGCCCGCATCGCCGCCGGCTACGGCGCCAAGGTGATGGTCGCCGAAGAATACCGGATGGGCGGCACCTGCGTGATCCGCGGCTGCGTGCCGAAAAAACTGTTCGTGATCGGCTCGCATATCCATCACGAGATCGAGGACGCCGCCGGCTTCGGCTGGACCGTCGGCCAGGTCTCGTTCGACTGGAAGACGCTGGTCGCCAACAAGGACAAGGAAATCGCCCGGCTCGAGGGCATCTACACGACCAACGTCGAGAAGTCGGGCGCGCAGGTGGTGAAGGCCCGCGCGGTGCTGGAAGACGCCCACACGCT
>JBOHIT010000366.1:0-6688 GCA_050726155.1 Bradyrhizobium sp. | reverse complement strand
CCCCTACACCCATGCGCTGCTGTCAGCGATCCCGAAGCCGGACCCAAGCCTGCGCACCAAGCGAGTCATGCTGCAGGGCGACGTGCCGAGCCCGTTCAATCCGCCGGCCGGCTGCCGTTTCCATACCCGCTGCGTGCATGCGCAGCCGCGCTGCTCGGCGGAGGAGCCGAAGCTGCGCGAGGCCGCGCCCGGCCATCGCGTGGCCTGTCATTTCTTTGAAACGATCCAGGCGCCCACCATTGTCGCGCGTGCCGGTGCCGCGAACGGCAAGTTCGCCGAGCGGCTGGCCGCCTTCGAGGCGGCCAAACAGGCGCGAGTATCTGTCTGACGGCAAGCGTGTCCGCCGGCCGATCCGGATTTTCAGATCAGGACGGGGCTTGCCTTGTCATAATGATGGACAAATACGAACGGACTGGGCGTGGCTTTTCCCTTACCGCCGATGACGATGTCGAGTTCGCGGTCGGTCAGCGTGTCTGCCTGACGGGTTCGCTCGGATGATTCAGCGCGGTTGATGATGGTGCTCATGGCGATGGCTCCGTTTGTATCATTGCTGATAAAGGCAATTTAGCCGCATCGCCGTTTGCGCCGCTGTGACGGCCGTCACAGTTGCAGGCCCCTCACCTGGGCCAACATTGTTGCGGTGCGATCGTTCAGCAACGTGCACAGCTACTGGTTGACAACCCAACGCGAGCGGATCGTAATACTTCCCGAGATCAATCAACGCCGCACAGGCGCGATGCCCGGCGGTTCGGCTACCAGAGCGTCTTGTTTCCAAACGTCTTGCTTCCAAAGCGTATTGGCTTCGAGGGCAGCGACCGCGGGATACCGCGGCGCTCAGCAGTGGGGAGGATGGTCGTGATTGAATCTCTTATCGTCTGGCTCATCATCGGCGCGATCGCAGGCTGGCTGGCCGGGCAAATCGTCAAGGGCTACGGCCTCGGCCTGGTCGGCAACGTCGTGGTCGGCATCGTCGGCGCTGTCATTGCCGGCTGGCTGTTGCCGATGATCGGATTTGTCCTGGTCGGGGGCTATCTGGCGGCGATCATCAACGCCGTCATCGGCGCCGTGATCCTCCTGATCGTCGTCGGCTTCTTCAAGAAGTAGCCGCTCAAGAACCAGATATAGCCTTCGTCAGCGATCCGGCGCGCGCTTGCGTGCGCCGCGGCAACGCAACGGAAGGACGCGGCCTCAGCACGGGGGAAAGCGCTGAGGCCGCCTTCATCGAATGCGAAGGGGCCGTTCGCATCCGGTCGTCCCCGATCAAGTGCCCCGGAATTGTTTTGTTCCGATCACCCGTCCGGATTTATCACCGGGCTACCCGGCTTGCGGCACGCTCCCCCTGATCGCCGTCATCGGCAGAGCAGGATGCGACCGCCGGCGGCAGAAAAATCCGTGCATCGACAGGGAACCAATGGCAGGCTTGCGAATTATGACCTGCGTGTAGGGATGCACACAATCACCTCGCGGCTTCAGCAGCCTCCTCGAGAGCGCTGGGGCCGCTTTTATGTGACCGAGGGGCTCGACGATCAATGGAAGGTGCCGACGTTCCGATCAGGTTTGATGCTCCCGCCAGCATCCGCAAATGGCCCTCGCTCGGCAACGCCCGCCGTACCGACGGCAGAAGTCCCTATCTGTTGATCGAGGGCACGCTCGATGAATGCATCAGGGAGTTCATGGCCAAACCTGAATCGACCCGGCACCTGTATGAGATTCTGACGGCGCCGCAGCCGCCATTGATCACCGATATCCTGTCGGCCGAGCATGTCGCCGAGCTGGCGCGGTTGCGCGAGTTTCTTTAGCGGCCCAGTTCGGACTGCAAGAGAATTCCTTAACCATCGCCCGATATGTTCGGTCCAATCGCGGACCGCCGACAAGGCACCACGAGAAGTAAATGCGTAGGGAAACCCACCGCCTCAACCCGGTGGGTTTTTCCGTGGGAAGGTCACCTGACCAATGTCGCTATCATCCGCCAAGAATTACGCGCTGCGCGCCGAACGATCCCAGGATGCCAAGGAAGCCGCCGACCTGCTGGCGAAGGCGATCCTCGAACTGGCGGCCGCGATCGAGGCCACCGACGCAAAGGTAAAGAAGATCAACAAGTCCGGCTAAGGACGGTCGCCCGCGCGTATGTCGGAAGACCCGACGGTTCACCAGGCAACCGCCTTCGACGTGGATTTTCCGATTTCTCTTCCAGCGACGAGTAACGTCGATCATCTGCCGGGGCATCAACGCTTCTTGCAGATATCGCCGGTTTGCTTCTCTTCACCCATGATCCGCGTGACGTCGGGCAGTGCGAAGCTGCCGAAGCTGGCGAAATCGCCCACAACAAGCGTGCCGTGACGCCGTTGCTTCCGGAGTGCGCTCGACACGCGATCACCAAGATTTCTGATCATTTGTGCGTCGCTGCCCGAGATCAGCGGCCTGGCCAAGTCGGCCTGCGTGGCAAACCTGAGGAATTTCTCGGTGGCCTCGACCGCCGCTGCACGGTTATCGGGATCGCAGAGTGCGCGATCGTCCTGCGCATAAATGCAGGTCGCCAGCTTACCCCATTTGGCAGCCAGGCCGACCGCCGGGTTTTCTTCGGACAGCACAGATACGCTGCCGGCCGCGGCGGTGATAGCGGCGTACGTAGGGTCGCCCTTCAGGATGAAATACGCAGCGCTTGGCTCGATCCTGGCGTCCCCACCGACATCAACGACGCCGAAAATACAGCTCCGCACCACCGCCGCATTCTCCGGCCAGCCGACGCGATTGATGTCGGTAAACCACGAACCACCGGACCCGATCGAAGGAGCAGCGGACGAAATGCTCGAAGAAAGCCCAGATACCAGCTTCGATATCTGCGGCCACCACATCCAGCCGCCGACCACGAGGAAGCTGCCGAGAAAAGCGATGGCAGGCGCGCGAATGAGGCTGAACAATTCACCCATCGATTTTCGAGTCCTGCTCTCGCTGCACAGGTTGTATCCGTCCGTATATAGCACCAAGGGTATGTGCAAATGGTTGACCGCGGACCCATTCGTGGATGCGGTTAAGGCGGGATTACCGGGATGGGATTCCAAGCCCCAGGCTTTCGCGATCGCCCGGGAAATCTGTCGATCAACGACGGAAGCCCGCCGCTCGAATTCGCGTGCGTCGTCGACCGGGTTTGTTCGAGGGGAAAAATGGTCGGAGCGACAGGATTTGAACCTCCGACCCCTAGTCCCCCAGACGCGGGTTAGTCGTTAAATTTACTCAACATTTCTGCAAACCACGTTAGATTGGCCCTATTGATCTGTCAGGGCTTTTCATTTTCGTTGCAAACCAAATCGGCGCGTACGCGCTATGGCACCCTGCCAGAAGGCATCTTGAGCGAGCGCGCCAAGACGATTGAAGCTGTAGAATTCTTGATCAATACCTAAAGTGACGAATAGAGAGCGAGCAATTCAGTCTGGCGGTTAGAAGTCGTCAGGCCCACTGATGCCGGCTCGCCGCAGATCACGCAGAAGCTTTTTGACCAGCACAACATTGATTTTTTGCAGTTCATGATTGTTGCCGAACTTGAAGCGATTGTTTTTGCTAACAATCAAGCCATCGTTGCCTTCGGATAGAATTCTTCGTTTTTTTAGTTTATCGACACGGCGTCTGATCGTCTCCAATGGCAATGCTAGAAAACGTGAAAGCGCTGCCCGCGACACTCCCTGTTTAATTTCATCAGGCTCCACAGCGTGCAAGCTCCCGAACGTTCTATCAAGGCTCGAATCCTTCATGACGTTTATTACATTTGCGTTCAGGATCGCGTGGATGATCAGAACGTCGAGTGGATCGAAATCATAGTGTCGAAGTAGCTCGCTGATCGAACAAAGCATGTAAGCAAGCGTGTGTCTTGAGACTGCTCGAATGCGGTCAGTGGCCGCACCATGTTCAGCATCTAGCATTTTTGCTCACTCTTCTCCCAGAACCGCAATTGGTGCCTGGCCCAGTATACCACGAACACTTTGCTACCCAATATGGGTAGCCTCTGCCTTGCTAAATCCCCGTTCGGGGAAAACTATCGAGTGACAGGAGTCGTGTCGCTAGGGCCGCAATTGATGTCTTCCGAAAACGACAAGAGAAAGATTTCTCGCGTTGAATTTTCGCGAGGCATTCCAGTGCGGATAGCAGGTATTGACGGAACCTGGACTAGAAACTGCCTTATGCGCGATGCTTCCGACCAAGGAGCAAAACTGACACTCAAGCAATCCGTGCAGGGCTTGGCCCTCAAGGAATTCTTCTTGATTCTCTCCACGACGGGTGCGCCGTTTCGCCACTGCGAGGTGGCTTGGATTAACGGCAGTGAAATGGGGGTCCGCTTTGTCAAGACGGCTGCGAAAGAGCCGGCGAGGAAGCCGATTAATCCAGTCGACTCTAATAGGCCGTGATGGGCTCTTACGAAGTATCAGTATGCCACCTCCGAAATGCATAAGGTGCGACGTCGAGAGACAACTAGTTTTCGGTGAGCGTGCGGCGAAGAACTACGAATTACGTATTTATCGGTGCCCAAGCTGCACGTCTGAGTTACGTCTGGTTGAATATATTGAAGGAGAAACGGCGGAACCAAGACGACAGCGGCGGGTTAGGTGCAAGGAAGCCCGTCGCTTGTGAAGCCTGCAGTGGAAGCGGGCTGGTCAATCGAAACTTTAGACACCCTGATTGTTGTCGAGCCGTGCGCGGGTGAAAATGCTGGAAGAGTTCGAAGACAATCAAATAGAGCTTGAGCGGTTGCGAGAGCGGGTTAGAAGCGCTCTTGAGACGTTTACAATCGAAGAGCTGCGACAGTTGGTGAAGGAGCTTGAAGAGATAGCAAAACCCAAAGAGTAAGGTCGCCTCAGTTGGCGGCCTCTTTCGTTTCAGACGTTCAATGCAACCGCCTCAATCTTGCGCGCAAAAAAAGGCGCGGTTTCCCGCGCCCTCTTGATCGTCTGAAATCGAAATTCTACCGGATAACGCCAGTTGGATTTTCGTCCTCATCCTCGGAGATAAATCGCGCCCCAAGGTCGTCGCGCGGCTTGCGCGGTTTGCGACCGCGCCAGAGACCGCCGAGGCACTGACATGGACGGTCGACAAGGCCCAGAGAGTCATTGACGCGTACCTGCCCGCCGGGGCGTGCTGGCGGCGAACGCGATTCAGAACCTTGAGGATTACCGGGACAAGGCCAGCGGCATTACGAAAGAGGCCGCCAACTGAGGCGGCCTTACTTCTTGGGTGGATTAACGTACCAGTGCATGGTGGCCACCACGCCCCAGCCGCTTATCAGCATCATCCCAAAGAGGGTCAGGATGGCATATTTGCGCAGCCGCTTCGCTTGGCCTGTCTGAATAAAGAGCATCGGCCAACGTCACCCATAGCCCGGAGCGCGGTGCCGTCGCTCCGGATTGGTCTCTTGCAGCATGCAGGTGCACCACGACCGCACTTGCGAGTTTTAGATCAGGCCACTGCATTTTTCAAACTAGGCCACTAAGGGTCGAAACAGGCCAGCACCAATCGTTGCAAGGAACGGCGCCAGAACAAAATTGCAAACCGTCTGCAAACGGGCGCTGGGCTGCAAACCGCCGTCCGTTGCTAGCCATTGAAACTATTTATTAAAATGGTCGGAGCGAGAGGATTTGAACCTCCGACCCCTAGTCTCCCAGACTAGTGCGCTAACCGGGCTGCGCCACGCTCCGATGCCGTTCCATTAGCTGCGATCGGTGCTCTGCGCAAGGCGCGCGATCCACCCCGCAAGCGGCCGGGAATCGTCCCGAAATCGCCACCCCGGCGCCGGTTCCGGCCTGCCCTCAGCCGTCCTTCAGCGCGGTGTCCAGCAATTGCCGGCAGGCCACCAGGTCCTGCAGCACGCGTTCGAGCCGCTCGCGGTCGGGACCACCGACCGGGCCGGGTGCCGCCGCCTTGCCCTTGCCGAACGGGACAATCAGGCCGTCCTCGTCGGTCTCGACAAAGCGGTAATCGATACCCTTGTCGGTCTCGTAATCGTCGTCATCGCCATCGAGGCCAACGGCCTCGCCCTCCCCGGGGTCCTGCAGGCTGAGCCCGATCGCCTCCTCGACCGCACCGAACGACACCGCGGAGTTCTGGTCGGCCAGACCCTGCACCGACTTGATGCCATGCTCTTTCAGGATCCGCTGCACGCCGCGGATGGTGTAGCCCTCGCCGTACAGCAGGCGGCGGATGCCCTTGAGCAGGTCGACATCGTCGGGACGGTAGTACCGCCGCCCGCCGCTTCGCTTCATCGGCTTGATCTGGGTGAATCGCGTTTCCCAGAATCGCAGCACGTGCTGGGGAATGTCGAGGTCATCAGCGACCTCGCTGATGGTACGGAACGCATCCGGCGCCTTGTCCAAATGCTCGCTCCTCGCAGCTCAAGAGAATGGAAACGCGCTACGCTTACCGTGATTGTCTCGATGCGTATTCATCACGCCAACGCACGCGAAAGCGCGTTAGTCGTCCTTGGCGTCGCCATTGGTCACAGCGTGACCGTTGATGCGCTGCTTCAGGATGGCCGACGGCTTGAACACCATCACGCGACGCGGAGAGATCGGCACTTCGGTGCCAGTTTTCGGATTGCGTCCGATGCGCTGACCCTTCTTGCGCACCATGAACGAGCCGAACGAAGACAGCTTCACTGTCTCGCCTTTCTCAAGGCAGTCGGTGATCTCTTTCAAAACGAGTT
>JBOHIT010000365.1:0-3788 GCA_050726155.1 Bradyrhizobium sp. | reverse complement strand
CTGTACCTGACCTCGAACGGCATCTCGATCTATGTCGCGGCCAAGGACGATCCGACCAAGAAGGAGTTGGCCGAGGACACCTATCACGCGCTGTGGCCGGTCGGCCCGGTCGGCAAGCCGACCGAATTGCAGCTCGCGGTGCCGATCCTGGCCTTCAACTTCACCAAGTATCCCAACGCCTCAAAGGCCTTCATCGCCTTCATGCTGGAGAAGGAGAATTACGAGAAGTGGCTATCTGGCGCACGGGGCTATCTTACCCATACGCTCAATGCCTACGATTCAGCACCGGTGTGGACGGCGGATCCGAAGAACGCGGTGTTTGCCCAGGCCAGCAAGCGCGCGCTTCCGGCATCCGGCATCGGCACCCCCGGCGAGAAGGCGGCGACCGCGATTGCCGACTTCATCGTGGTCGACATGTTCGCCAACTACTGCACCGGCGCGAAAGACGCCAAGACCGCCATGTCGGAAGCCGAACGGCAGTTGAAGCGTATCTATCGCTAATGAGACTGGTACGGGCGGCGGATGACCGCCGCCCGTACCATCTTTGGATCAATCGGGACACCGCCCATGGCTGACATCGCGCTCCAACCACGGACAGCCAAGCGGCAAATCCGTGAGGCCACCACATGGGACCTGATCAAGACCAACCGCAACTGGTTGGGTTTCTGGTTCATGTTGCCGGCTATGGGATTCCTGATCTTTTTCCTGGCTTATCCGCTGGGCCTTGGAATCTGGATATCGTTCACCGACGCAAAGATCGGACGGCCGGGCCAGTACATTGGCGTCGAGAACTATGAGTGGCTGTGGGACGATTCGATCTTCTGGCTCTCGGTCTTCAACACGCTGCTCTACACCTTCATCGCGAGCGCGATTAAGTTTGCAATCGGCCTCTATCTCGCGCTGTTGTTGAACGAGAATATGCCGTTCAAGGCGATGCTGCGGGCGCTGGTCCTGATTCCGTTTATCGTGCCGACCGTGTTGTCGGCGCTGGCGTTCTGGTGGATTTTCGATTCGCAGTTCTCGATCATCTCGTGGTCGCTGAAGCATATGGGCCTCATCACCCAGAACATCAATTTTCTCGGCGATTCGACCTGGGCCCGGATCTGCGTGATCTTTGCCAACATCTGGCGCGGTGTGCCCTTCGTCGCCATCACGCTGCTGGCCGGCTTGCAGACCGTGCAACCCTCACTCTACGAGGCCGCGACGCTCGATGGCGCGAGCAAGTGGGAGATGTTCCGATTCATTACCTATCCGCTGCTGACGCCGATTATCGCGGTGGTGATGACGTTCTCGGTGCTGTTCACCTTCACCGACTTCCAGCTGATCTGGGCGATGACGCGGGGCGGGCCGGTCAATGCCACCCATCTGATGGCGACCTTGTCCTATCAGCGCGCGATCATCGCGGGGCAGTTGGGCGAGGGTGCCGCGATTTCGAGCGCGATGATTCCGTTCCTGCTCGCCGCGATCATGGTGTCGTGGTTCGGATTGCAGCGTCGCAAGTGGCAGCAGGGTGAAAACAATGACTGATCTGCCCACGAGGTCCATCGATCTGAAGGCCGTGCTTTCGGGTTCTTCCCCGACGGCTGCGAAGGACGATCACAGCGAAGGCATGAGCTACCTGCAGTCGGTGCCACGCCGGATGGTGACGCTCTATTTGCCGCTGTCGATCATCGTCTTCATCCTGCTGTTTCCGTTCTACTGGATGGGACTGACGGCGATCAAACCGGACGAGCAGTTGATCGACCTCGAGACCTACAGTCCGTTCTGGACCTGGAATCCGACGTTCAAGCACATCTACAAGCTCCTGTTTCAAAGCCACTATCCGCTCTGGCTCTGGAACACGATGTATGTCGCCGTCGCCGCTACCGCGCTGTCGATTTTCGCCAGCGTGCTGGCGGCCTATGCCATCGTGCGGTTGCGTTACCGTGGTGCGCAATGGGTCGGCGGCCTGATCTTCCTGTCCTACCTGGTGCCGCCCTCGATCCTGTTCATCCCGCTCGCTACCGTCGTCTTCCAGTACGGCCTGTTCGACTCGCCGATGGCGCTGATCCTGACCTATCCGACCATTCTGATCCCGTTCTCGACGTGGCTGTTGATGGGCTACTTCAAGACCATCCCGTTCGAATTGGAAGAGTGCGCGCTGATCGATGGCGCCAGCCGCTGGCAGATCCTGATCAAGATTGTGCTGCCGCTGGCGATCCCGGGCCTGATCTCGGCGTTCATTTTTTGCTTCACGCTGTGCTGGAACGAGTTCATCTACGCGCTGACGTTCCTGCAATCGGTGCAGAACAAGACGGTGCCGGTCGCGATCGTCAACGAATTCGTCGATGGCGACGTCTATCGCTGGGGATCGCTGATGGCGGGCGCGTTGGCGGGCTCATTGCCGCTGGTTATCCTTTACGCCTTCTTCGTTGAGCATTATGTGTCGGCTATGACGGGAGCCGTGAAAGAGTGAGCGCGCACGCCCGCATCCGATAAAAGCGAATAAAAAAGGAGACGGGTCTTGCACATTCTTATTCTGGGCGCCGCCGGCATGGTCGGGCGCAAATTGACCGAGCGGCTGCTGCGCGACGGCCGCCTTGGCAAGCAAGACATCACCCGGATGACGCTGCAGGACGTGGTGACGCCGGCCAAGCCGGCCACCTCGATCCCGGTCAACGTCGTCGCTTCCGACTTTGCCGATGCCGGCGCTGCGGCGCCCTTGATCGCCGAACGGCCTGACGTGATCTTCCATCTTGCCGCGATCGTATCGGGAGAGGCGGAGGCCGAGTTCGACAAGGGGTATCGGATCAATCTCGACGGCACCCGCTATTTGATCGACGCGATCCGCGCCGTCGGTGGCGGCTACAAGCCGCGGCTGGTATTCACGTCCTCGATCGCGGTGTTCGGCGCGCCGTTCCCGGAAAAGATCGGCGACGAGTTCTTCCACACGCCGCTGACGAGCTACGGCACCCAGAAATCGATCTGCGAGCTCCTGATCAACGACTACACCCGTAAGGGGCTGCTCGATGGCATCAGCATCCGCCTGCCGACGATCTGCGTGCGGCCGGGCAAGCCAAACAAGGCGGCTTCCGGGTTCTTCTCCAACATCATGCGCGAGCCGCTGGCCGGCGAGGAGGCGGTGCTGCCTGTATCCGACGACGTGCGGCACTGGCACGCCTCACCGAAATCGGCGGTCGGCTTTCTCGTTCATGCCGGTACCATGGACCTCAATGCGATGGGGGCGCGACGCAATCTCAGCATGCCCGGATTATCGGCGACCGTCGGCGAACAGATCGCGGCACTCGATCGTGTCGCGAGCAAGAACGTCAC
This sequence comes from Bradyrhizobium sp., assembly GCA_050726155.1. Classification (GTDB taxonomy): domain Bacteria; phylum Pseudomonadota; class Alphaproteobacteria; order Rhizobiales; family Xanthobacteraceae; genus Bradyrhizobium. The sequence continues at coordinate 476 of JBOHIT010000365.1, read as the reverse complement.
CGGGCGCATCAAGCGGGTGCCCGATCCGACCATCATCAGTATCGTCAGCGGATGGCCGCGCGATTTCGTCGCCGACCGCGCGCTCAAGCTCGGCTTCACCACGGCCGAGAAGACGTTTGATGATATCATCCGGATTCATATCGCGGATGAACTCGGCGGCAAATTCGCAGAGTAGCGTGTTTGCAACACTTGCCGCATGGATGCGGTCATGACCAGGGTTGCCTGCATCGGTGAATGCATGATCGAGCTGAAGCAGGCCCAAGGGACAGGGGCCGGCCTTTTTTCGCGCGGGTATGGCGGTGACACGCTCAATACCGCGGTCTACCTGGCCCGGCTTGGCGCCAGCACGGATTACATCACCGCCCTCGGCGACGATACGCTCAGTGATGAGATGATCGTCGGCTGGGCCGCCGAGGGCGTTGGCACCGCGCGGGTGTCGCGGCTGCCGGGCAAATTGCCGGGTCTCTACATGATCC
>JBOHIT010000364.1:0-6070 GCA_050726155.1 Bradyrhizobium sp. | reverse complement strand
ATACTCGGGATCACCCAGAACAAATGGGTGTTCCTGCTGCTGGCGAACATCCTGATCCTGTTCGTCGGCTGCTTCATCGACACCATCGCCGCGATCACCATCCTGGTGCCGATCCTGCTGCCGATCGTTCTGAAACTGGGCATCGACCCCATTCATTTCGGGTTGATCATGACGCTGAACCTGATGATCGGCCTGTTGCACCCGCCGCTCGGCATGGTGCTGTTCGTGCTCGCCCGCGTCGCCAAGCTCTCGGTCGAGCGCACGACGATGGCGATCCTGCCATGGCTGGTGCCGCTGCTGCTGGCGCTCGCCGCCATCACCTACATTCCGGAGCTGACGCTCTGGCTGCCGAAATATATGGGACTTGCAAAATGACATCGATGGCTCTGGCTGCAACGCTGTTTGGCCCCGAGGACCTGCGCATGGTCGAGCGGCCGCTCGATCCGCTTAGCCCCGGGATGGTGCGGATCCGTTTCGGCGCCGGCGGCATTTGCGGCTCCGACATGCATTACTATCGCCATGCCCGCACCGGCGATTTCGTCGTGACATCGCCGCTGGTGCTCGGCCATGAGATCGCGGGTGAAGTCATCGAGATCGCGGGCAGCGCACCCGGCCTCAAGACCGGCGACCGGGTGGCGGTCAATCCGTCGCGCTGGTGCGGCCATTGCATGCCGTGCCGCGAGGGCCGGCTCAATCTGTGCGAAAACATCTTCTTCATGGGCTCGGCCTCGAAGACGCCGCACATGCAAGGCGGGTTCTCCAGCCTGTTCGACGCCATCCCCGCGCAGTGTGTGAAAATTCCGGACCATGTTTCGTACCAGGCGGCTGCGCTGGCCGAGCCCCTCGCGGTCTGCCTGCACGCGGTCGCACGCGCCGGCGATGTCAGGGGTAAACGCGCGGTGCTGTTCGGCTCGGGCCCCATCGGCCTCCTGACGATGCTGGCCGCGCGCCGCGCTGGCATTGCCGAGACGACGGTCGTCGACATTGCCGCGGCACCTCTGGCGTTCGCAACGCGGCTCGGCGCCGACCATGTCATCGATATCTCGAAGGGCGATGAGGCTCTGAAAGCCGTGGCGCCGTATGACGTGGCGTTCGAGGTCTCCGGAACGGCAGCGGGGCTCGCCAGCGCCATCGGCGCGGTCAGGCGCGGTGGCATCGTCGTCCAGATCGGCAATCTGCCGGGCGGGCAAATTCCAACGCCGGCGAATGCTGTCATGGCCAAGGAGATCGATCTGCGCGGCTCGTTCCGCTTCGGTCCGGAATTCATGACCGCGGTCGACTTGATCGCCAGCGGCGGCGTAGACGTGCTGTCGCTGGTGACCGCCGAGCGTCCGCTGTCGGTTGCGCCCGATGCGGTTCGGCTCGCACTCGACCGCTCGCAGAGCGTCAAGGTCGTACTGACAGCGCATTGACCGGCAACCAATCAGGAGGTTTCCCATGATGCTGCAGGGATGGCGGTGGTACGGACCGAATGATCCCGTGTCACTCGACGATATCCGCCAGGCCGGCGCCACCGATGTGGTGACGGCGCTGCATCAGGTGCCGATCGGCGAGGCCTGGACGCGAGCGGGCGTCGAGGAGCGCAAGCACATCATCGAGAAAAGCCAGCCCGGCCGTTCGCAACTGACCTGGTCGGTGGTGGAATCGATTCCGATCCCCGACGACGTCAAGCGGCTCGGCGGCAAAGCAACGCGTTCGATCGAGGCCTGGATCGCGAGCCTGGAGGCGGTGGCCTCCGCCGGCATCAAAATTATCTGCTACAATTTCATGCCTGTGGTCGACTGGTGCCGCACCGATCTCGAATGGGAGTTGCCGAACGGCGCCAAGGCGATGCGCTTCGACCAGGAGCGGTTCGCGGCGTTCGATCTGCACATCCTGCAGCGCCCGGAAGCGGCGGCGGAATATTCGGAAGGCGCGCGGCGTCGCGCCAAGGAAGTCTATTCAGGGATGACGCAGGCCGATATCGATGTCCTCGTCACCAATATCGCCAGCGCATTGCCAGGATCGACCACTGACCCCCTGACCATTCCGCAGTTCCGCGACCGCTTGCAGCAATATCGCGGCATCGACTCGGGAGTGCTGCGCCAGCACCTGATCGAGTTTCTCGCGCGCGTCGCCCCGGTGGCGGAACAGCTTGGCGTCACGCTGACGCTGCATCCCGACGATCCGCCGCGGCCGCTGTTTGGCCTGCCGCGCATTGCTTCATCTGCGGACGACTATCAGGCGCTGTTCGATGCGGTGCCGTCGAAAGCGAACGGCATCTGCTTCTGCACCGGTTCGCTCGGCGTCCGCGCGCAAAACGACTTGCCGGCGATGGCAAAACAGTTTGGCTCAAGGATTGGCTTTGCCCATTTGCGCGCGACCAAGCGTGAGGCCGACGGTCTGACGTTCTTCGAATCCGATCACCTCGATGGCGACGTCGACATGATTGCGGTACTGAAGGCGTTGCTCACCGAAAATCGAAAACGCGCGGCGAGCGATCAAATCATATTCCGGCCGGACCACGGCCATCGCATGCTCGACGACCTCGCCGAGACCAAGCGCACCAATCCCGGTTACACCGCGATCGGCCGGCTGCGCGGGCTGGCCGAACTGCGCGGCGCGATCCGCGCCATCGAGCATGCGGGCTGACGGTGTAAAAATCAGTGCGTTTCTCTGCGAAGCATGCACCCGGACTTGATCCGGGGGTAGATACCGGTTCGCGTCAATAAAGCCGAGTTAAATCAGATAGTTATAGTCGTTCTATTTCCGTTAAACCGGAAGGGTTCTTTTCTTTGCATGGGGTTGTTTTCGAGATTTGTGTCCGGGCTCGCGTCAGCGCTCCAGAAACTTCTCGCGATCGAACAGTTCGTGCGTGGCTAAGCCGTTGACCGGGGTCCTGGTGATGCGGAGCTGTGCGCCGGGGCTTACGACTTCAAACGTGATCTTGTCGTCTTTCGCGTCCTGCCGCCAGCGCCCCGGCTCGTCCGCCCAGATCACGCGATTGCCTTCCAGCCGGCAGTGATAGGCCCACACGAAATTGTCGAACGCACGGGCATAGGTCAGCGCGATCGTGCCGTCGGGGGCGTCGGCCGCCTGGAACAGTTTGAGGTCGCGCCCCGTGATCATTGCCATCGCCGCCCGGCAGACCGTCTTGGCTTCAAAGGCCGGTTCCGCTGTCGCCGCCGACAGCGACGCGAGCAGGATCGAAAAGGCGATGGGGCGAATGGCGTGAGGCATCTCAACTCCTGATTGGCCTGACGCGTACCCTTCTAGCCCGACCTGAAGGTCGCCGCGATCATTCTTCGCCGCATCGGCCTGCTTTTTGGCGGGTCGTATGGGCTGGCGCGCTGCGGCGGGGCAGGCCATGTTAAGGGGAGATGGATCGAGCGCCTTTGACGGGGATCAAGCTTTTGCGGTGCGGCAGCGGAAACCTTTGGCGGGTTGTCGGGGGCGGCAGATGAAGGGCGCCGGCGAGGCCACCATGCAGGGCCTGCGCAAGGCCGCGTCGCCGCCGGAGCTCGATTGCGCGACGGCGTTCCAGAAAATCGCGCTGGATTGCGTCGCCAAGGTCAGGCTGCAGCACAGCAGCGCCTGCGCCGGCGATGCTGAGGCCGTGCACCAGATTCGTGTCGCCATCACCCGGCTGCGGGCCGCGGTGTCGTTCTTCGCGCCGATCACGGTTGATGCGGAATGGCGGCGCTTGAAGAAGGAACTGGTGTGGCTGAACGGCTCGCTCGGCGCCGCGCGCGATAGCGATGTGGTCGTGGAATATGCCGGACGCAAACGGTACCGGGCCTGGGCGCAACGCTTGATCGGCGAGGATATCGATGCGCGTCAGGCGCGCGATCATCGCCGGATGGTTCGCTGCCTGCGTTCCCTGCGGTTTCATGACCTGATCGAGGCGATGTCAGACTGGATCGCGGGTGGGCCGTGGCTCCGGCGCTGGGAGCGGAAGCTGCGCAACAAGCCTGCAAAGCCGCTGCAGGCCTATAGCGAACGCGAGCTCGATCGCTGGCATCAGCGGCTGATCCGCAAAGGCCGACGCCTCAAGACCCTCGGCGCTTCCGATCGTCACCGTCTGCGGATCAGGGCGAAACGCTTTCGCTACATGCTGGAGGCGCTGACGGGCATCGTTCCGGTGTTCAATCAAGGCGCATTCCGTCACGTCCACGGACCGGCGAAGCGGCTGCAACGCACCTTGGGCGATCTTCGCGATCTCAAGCGCTTTGCGCGGCCCGGGCTGTCGGCCGAAGGCGAACATCCAGCCAAACACCGGCCACCCGGCTATCGCCGGCAACGGCAAAAACTGCGGCGTGCGGCGAGATCAGCCTACCGCAGCCTCAGGGACGCCTGACAATGCTGACGGGCGCTTGATCTGGATCAAGTGAAAAACGCGGAGGAGACGCGCTATCCGCGCATGGCCCCGTGTTCACTCCTCGGCTATGATGCGCCAGTCCAAATCCGAGTCCCAATCGGTTTTTCCGCGATGCCCGACGGTTCTGCCACGGCCCACCTTTATCGTCCGAAGATCGCTACGGTTCTGGCCGAGGGATACAATCTTGCCCACTTTCGCAGGGATGTATTGGCGGCGCTGACCGTTGCGATCGTGGCGCTGCCGCTCTCGATGGCGATCGCCGTTGCCTCGGGCGTTTCGCCCGAGCGGGGTCTCTATGCCGCCGTCATCGGCGGCTTTTTAGTCTCCGCACTTGGCGGCAGCCGCTATCAGATCGGCGGTCCTGCCGGCGCGTTCATCGTTCTCGTCGCGGCGACCGTCACCCAGTTCGGCCTCGACGGGCTTTTGCTCACCGTATTCCTCTCCGGGTTGATGCTGACCCTGATCGGCCTGCTGCGGCTCGGCTCGCTCATTCGCTACATTCCGCATGCGGTGACCGTCGGCTTCACCTGCGGCATCGCGGTCACGATCTTCGCCAGCCAGCTCCGGGATCTCGGCGGCTTGAAACTGTCCGGTGCTGAACCCGGCCATTTGTTGCCAAAGCTCGCTGCACTCGGGCAGGCGCTGCCGACCGTCAGCTCGGCCGCACTCGCGATCGGCGTGGGCTCGGCCGCCCTGATTTTCCTTCTCCGGCGCTTGTTGCCGAGCTCGCCGGGCATGCTGATCGCCGTCGTGCTGGCTTCGCTGGCGGCGTGGCTGTTCGGCCTGCCGGTCGAGACCATCGGCAGCCATTTCGGTCAACTGCCGGATGGCTTGCCGGGACCGCGAATGCCTCCGTTCTCGACGTCGTCGGTACTGGCGGTGTTGCCGGCCGCGCTGTCGTTCACACTGCTGGGCGCGGTCGAGAGCCTGCTGTCCGCCAAGGTCGCCGACGGCATGACGGGACGCAAGCACCGCTACAACATGGAAGTGGTGGCGCAAGGCGTCGCCAATATCGCATCGGCCCTGTTCGGCGGCATCAGCGTCACCGGAACGATCGCGCGCACTGCCACCAATATCCGCGCCGGCGCGGTCAGTCCCGTTGCCGGCATGATGCACGCCCTGTTTGTGCTGATCTTCATGGTGATTGCCGCACCGCTTGCGAGTTTCATCCCGCTATCGGCGCTCGCCGGTGTGCTGGTGGTGGTGTGCTGGAACATGGCCGAGAAGGAAGAGTTCCTTCATCTGCTGCGTGACTGGCGCGGCGCCAGTGTGCTGCTCGCTACTTTCGGTCTGACGGTGATCGAGGACCTGACCTTCGGCATCATCGCCGGCTGCGTGCTGGCGGCGGCGTTCGCGATCTTCGACCGCATCAGGGGCACGCACGCCTGATCGCCGCAACGGGGAGACCGCCGTGCACATCCTTCGTTCGATGTTTGCCTGGGACCGCGACGGCGCGCTGGATTTCGCTGCCTCGCGCGGCTTCGGCGCGGTTGTTGCGAGCGGCGCCGACGGCCCTGTGAGTTCGCACGTGCCGTTCGGGATCAACCGGACGGCGGATGCCGTCACGGTGCAATTTCACCTGACCGCGCGAAACAGGCTGGCCGAACTCGCCGACGGCAAGCGCCCGTTCCTGCTGATCGTCTGGGGTCCGGACGCCTATGTCTCCAACGACTGGTATGCAACGCCGGATCACGTCTCGACCTGGCTCTATGA
>JBOHIT010000363.1:0-4936 GCA_050726155.1 Bradyrhizobium sp. | reverse complement strand
GGCGCAATGCGTCGCGAGAACAATATTCGTCGTCCCGGACAAGTGAGCGTAGCGAACGCGATCCGGGACCCATACGCCGCGGGCTATCAGTAAGAACGCCGTCGTTAGACGCCTTCCAAAACAACGTGCGCTGCGGAGTATGGGTCCGGCCTTCGCCGGGACGACAGCGGAATTCGCCGGGACGACGAGTTCCTTGACTCTTCCGATATTAGTTATAAAACATAACTATTCTGGACGGGAAACAATAATTTCATGGGAAACGCCTCCGCCTCCGCTACCGCCGACCAGGCCGGATTGCTCACCATCGAGAAGTCGGGCGCGGTGCTGACCGTGGGCCTCAACCGGCCCGCCAAGCGCAATGCGCTGAATGACGGCATCATCCTGGCGATCCAGGATTGCTTCTCCAACGTCCCTGACGATATCGGCGCCGTTGTTATCCACGGCATCGGCGACCACTTCTCCTCCGGCCTCGATCTGTCGGAACTGACCGAGCACGACGCCACCGAGGGCCTGCGGCACTCGCAGATGTGGCACCGGGTGTTCGATCGCATTCAATATAGCCGGGTGCCTGTCATTGCCGCCCTCAAGGGCGCGGTGATCGGCGGCGGGCTGGAGCTTGCCTGTGCGGCGCATATCCGCGTCGCCGAACCGTCGGCCTATTTCGCGCTGCCGGAGGGCCAGCGCGGCATTTTCGTCGGCGGCGGCGGCTCGGTGCGGCTGCCGCGCCTCATTGGCGTGGCGCGGATGACCGACATGATGCTGACGGGGCGGGTCTATTCCGCAACCGAGGGCGCCGCCTACGGCTTCTCGCAGTATCTCACCGAAGCCGGCGGGGCGCTGCCCAAGGCGCTGGAACTGGCCGAACGCGTTGCGGCCAATGCGCCGCTCACCAACTTCGCGGTGCTGCAGGCGTTGCCGATGATCGCGGAAGCCAATCCGCAGGCCGGTCTCCTGATGGAATCGCTGATGGCCACCGTGGCCCAGAGTGACAAGGAAGCAAAACGCCGGATCCGCGCGTTTCTCGATCGAAAGACCGCCAAGGTGAAGCCGACCTGACATGAGCGCCAAGCCCAACATGTCTCCGCCGATTGAAGCCCGCGCCGGCAGCGCCCATCCGTTGCGTGCGATCTCGTTCGGCAATCCTGATGTCACGGTCGAGCGCCGCGATGACGGCACCATCTACCTGCGGCCCAAAATCAAGCTGGGCGACTATCCGGTCCGTCTCACCGACCGCCTGCATCATTGGGCGGTTGCGGCGCCCGAGCGTGTCTTCATAGCCGAGCGTGACACGAGCGGGAGCTGGCGCAAGATCACCTACGCGCAATTGCTGGTCTCGACGCGGCGCATCGCCTCCGCGCTGCTGACGCGCGGGCTTTCGGCCGAAAAGCCGATCGTGATTCTATCAGGCAATTCGGTCGACCACGCGCTGCTCGCATTCGGCGCGCTCTATGCCGGCATTCCGTTCTGCCCGGTATCCCCGGCCTATTCGCTGGTGTCGCGGGATTACGGCAAGCTAGGCTTCCTGATGAAGCTGCTGACGCCCGGCCTCGTGTTTGCCGACGATGCCGGCAAATTCGCCGATGCGCTGGTCGCCAATGTTGCGCCGGGAACGGAGATCGTCGCCACAAGCGGAGCGGTGCCCGGCCGCGACGTGACGCTGCTGTCGGATCTGCTGGCGACGCCGGAACATCCGCAGCTCGATGCCGCGCACGACGCCATCGGCCCGGACACGATTGCAAAGTTCCTGCTGACGTCGGGTTCGACCGGCAATCCCAAGGCCGTCATCAACACCCAGCGCATGATCTGCGCCAACCAGGTGATGCTGCGCGAGACGCTGGCGTTCCTGATAGATGAGCCGCCTGTGATCGTCGACTGGCTGCCGTGGAATCACACTTTCGGCGGCAACCACAATATCGGGCTGACGCTGTTCAACGGCGGCTCGATGTATCTCGACGAAGGCAAGCCGATGCCGGGCGGTATCGAGGAGACCGTGCGCAATCTCCGCGAGATTTCGCCGACGGTCTATTTCAACGTCCCCAAAGGCTATGAATCGCTGCTGCCGTATCTGCGCGAAGACAAAGCGCTGCGCGCGAAATTTTTCGGCAAGCTGCATGCGATGTTTTTCTCCGGCGCGGCGTTGTCGCCGTTCGTCTGGAACAGCCTCGACGAACTCGCGGTGCAGGAGACCGGTTTTCGGGTGCCAATGCTGACGGGTCTTGGCGCCACGGAAACCTCGCCGTTCTTCATGTCGGTACGCCCCGATACCAGCCGCTCCGGCCATGTCGGCCTTCCCGTATCGGGCAATGACGCCAAGCTGCTGCCCAATAACGGCAAGCTGGAAGTCCGCGCCAAGGGCCCGAACGTCACGCCGGGCTATTGGCGTCAGCCGGAATTGACCGCCGCCGCCTTCGACGAGGAAGGCTTTTACAAATTCGGCGATGCGCTCAAGCCCGCCGATCCCGATAATTTCGACGCCGGCTTCGACTTCGATGGTCGCATCGCCGAGGACTTCAAGCTGGCCAGCGGCACCTGGGTCAGCGTTGGACCGTTGCGGGCCCGCTTCGTCGCGGCCTGCGCGCCGCTGGTGCGCGATGTCGTGATCGCCGGCATCAACCGCGACGAACTGTCCGCGCTGGTCATGCTCGATCTCGATGGCTGCCGTCTGATCAACCCAAAACTCCCCGCCAACGATCTCGCGGCGGCGGCGTCCGATCCCTTGATCCGCGGCGCCTTCCGTGAACGCTTCCAGAAGCTGCTGGCGGATGCCACCGGCTCCTCGACCCGGATCAGGCGTGCGGTGCTGTTCGATACGCCGCTGTCGATCGATCGCGGTGAGGTCACCGACAAGGGCTCCATCAACCAGCGCGCGGTGATCGAGCATCGCAGCGCCGTGATCGAAGATATCTATTCACCGGCGCCGCCGGCGCACATCATCACGTTGAACTGAACTCCAAGAACTTAACTTCAAGAACTTAACTTCGAGAAGATTTACCAGGGAGAACCACAATGCAGTTGAAGGACCAGGCCGCCATCGTCACCGGTGGTGCATCCGGATTGGGCGCCGCCACCGCGCGCCGGCTGGCGTCGCAGGGCGCCAGGGTCGCGGTATGCGATCTCAATGCCAAGCTGGCTGAAACCGTCGCCGCCGAAATCGGCGGCGTCGCCGTGGTCTGCGACGTCTCGGACGCCGCCTCGGCCGAGGCGGCGGTTGCCGCTGCCGCCAAGGCGCACGGCCCGGCCCGTGTGCTGGTCAATTGCGCCGGCATCGGCGTTGCCAAGCGCGTGATCGGCAAGGAAGGTCCGATGGCGCTGGCGGATTTCGACCGGGTGATCAAGGTCAATCTGATCGGCTCGTTCAACATGTTGCGGCTCGCAACCGCAGACATGTCGAAGCTGGAGCCGCTGGCGTCAGGCGAGCGCGGCGTGGTGATCTCGACCGCGTCGGTGGCGGCCTATGACGGCCAGATCGGCCAGTCGGCTTACTCGGCTTCCAAGGGCGGCATTGTCGCGATGACACTGCCGATCGCGCGCGAACTGGCGCAGTTCGGCATTCGCGTTCTGACCATTGCGCCGGGCCTGTTCCTGACGCCGCTATTGGCCAATTTGCCGCAAGAGGCGCAGGATTCGCTCGCCGCGGCGATCCCGTTCCCGCGCCGGCTCGGCCAGGCCGATGAGTTCGCGTCCTTGGCGCTGCACATGATCGACAACCCCTATCTGAACGGCGAAGTGGTGCGGCTCGATGCCGCGCTTCGCATGGCGCCGCGCTAAGTATGGTCGCGGACGGGAAACGAGAGCGGGCAATCGGGTAGGGTGAAGCCATGTTCGTTCATCGGCGCGACGTGCAGATCCAGTGGGGCGATTGCGACCCCGCCAACATCGTCTACTACCCGCGCTACTTCGCGATGTTCGACGATTCGACTGCGATCATGTTCGAAGCGGCCGGTTATTCGAAACAGGACCTGATCCACAAATATGGTCTCGTCGGCATTCCCATGGTCGACACGCGGGCGAAATTCCACATCCCCTCGACCCATGGCGACTGGATCAGGATCGAGAGCCGGATCGAGAGTTTCAAACGCTCCAGCTTCGAGGTGGTCCACAACGTGTTCAAGGGCGAAGCGGCGCTGGCGATCGAGGCGTTCGAGACCCGTGTGCTGGTCGGCAAGCATCCGGACGATCCCGCACGGCTGAAATCGGCGCCGATGCCGCAGGAGATCATCGAGCGGTTCATGCGGGGCTGACTTCGCACCGTGCATGACCTAAAGAAGGGGCTGAATTGGCGCTTCGAGTTTGCTTTATAGCGTTTTCAAGCGAAGTGAATACCGGTTCGCTTTGAGAAAACGCGTCAAAACAAGAACGACGATAAAAGATACCCAAGGGAGGAATGAATGAAGAAGTCTTATCTGTCCGCTGCGGCGATCGTGGCGGCACTCGCGTTGCCGGGTTCGCCGGCATGGGCGCAAGCCAATGAAATCGTCATCGGCATCACCATCGCCACCACCGGGCCGGCCGCGGCGCTCGGCATTCCCGAGCGCAATTCGCTGGAATTCGTGCCGAAGGAAATCGGCGGCGTGCCGCTGAAGCTGATCGTGCTCGACGACGGCGGCGATCCGACCGCCGCCACCACCAATGCGCGGCGCTTCGTCACCGAATCCAAGGCCGACATCATCATGGGTTCGTCAACCACGCCGCCGACGGTTGCGGTCTCCACCGTCGCCAACGAAGCCGCCATTCCGCATTTCGGGCTGGCGCCGTTTCCGATCAACGAAGCGCGCATGAAGTGGTCGGTCGGCCTGCCGCAGCCGATTCCGATCATGGGCAAGGTGCTGTACGAGCACATGAAGGCGCACGGCATCAAGACCGTCGGCTACATCGGCTATTCGGATTCCTACGGCGACCTCTGGTTCAACGACTTCAAGGCCCAGGCGATCCCGAT
>JBOHIT010000362.1:0-4318 GCA_050726155.1 Bradyrhizobium sp. | reverse complement strand
GCTGCAGACGGATTGTTTTGAAACCAGAGTCCTCCGATGGCTAGGAACGCATCGTCGTTGACGAGATCAAGGGCGGAGCTCATCGTCCGTACTTTGGATGCTCGGTTCTGGCGTCCAGCTAGCCGGTCACGCGGTGGCATGTCCATGCTTACCTCAGTTCATTATATGACTCGGACAACCACAGTATGGCTCCAGTGCCTCATGATTTGTCAAGCGACGGTCATTGGATTCATCCGGGTCCACGCGTCGCGATCAGCGCAGTTGTTTCCTAAAAGGCCAGGTCGCCCTGGTCCGAGACTGGGCATCAAAAAAGGTTGTCGGAGCTGCGCCGCGACGATGCCACCGCAGAAACCGCGACGTGAGTCCCGTTTGGCAGAGCTCCATGGCTGGCGCACGAGGGCCACAAGTCTTGGTCGTGCCGCCGACGAATGGCGTGGGATCCTGATCGCTCACCGCCAGCCGCACAAACGGTCTGTCCGGGGGGTTGACATTCGTCACAGCCGCACTCACCATTTGTGAGAGGCCACATTATGGGCTCAATGCCTCCATCAAACCCATTATCTGGTCCGAACCTCATTCGATCGAGACGCCGATGGCTGAGGCCTCGGTGGCGCTCCGTCGTAATCGGCCTGAACGGCCGGCGAGGCCGCCAGCAGTACAATTTCGTCAGGAGACGCAGAATGAAGATCCGTCAAGACACTTCAGTACCGTCCTCACGAGCAGCGCGAAAAACGATCCTGTCAGCCGCCATCGGAAACTTTGCCGAGTGGTATGACTTCGCCATCTACGGTGTTGTTGCGACGATCATCGCGAAGCAGTTCTTCCCCGCGGGTGACTCAACTACAGCCCTGATCAGCGCATATGTAGTTTTCGGATTGACATACGTGAGCAGGCCGTTAGGCGGTTTGATCGCCGGATGGCTAGGAGATACCTTCGGCCGGCGACGGGCCTTGTCATTCACAATCGTCTTGATGTGTTCGGGTACTGCCCTGATCGGCTTTTTACCCTCGTACGCTGAGATCGGGATCTTCGCGCCACTCCTGTTGACGGCTTGCCGCCTAGTGCAGGGATTGGGCACCGGTGGCGAATACAGCTCCGCAATCAGCTTCGTCTACGAACACAGTGATCCGCGTACTAGGCCGATCCGTATCAGCTACCTAGTCACCACCACTTTCCTGGGGATCACCAGTTCTGTTCTGGTGGCGAGCCTGTGCTCTGGGATTCTGGGTGAAGAAGCTTTCGACGCGTGGGGATGGCGCATTCTCTTCTGGTTCGCAGCGCCGCTCGGTTTGGTCGGCCTGTACTTGAGGAGCAAGGTTGCCGAAACCCCCGACTTCGAAGAGGTGGTCGCGGCACGCAAAGAAACCCGCGTTAAGGCGACACCGATCCGTTCGACGTTCCGGACACAGGCGTCTGCAATGTTGCTGTTCTTCTGCATCGTTTCTGCCTACGCTCTGATTACCCCAATCCTCTCTTCGTACTTCATCACATTCATTCAGCGTGACGGTGGGCTGTCCAGTGGACAGTCGTACAACGTTGCTCTTGCTATCAACTTAGTAATGATTGCAACGACTTTGGCGGGCGGCCGGATCATGTTTCGGTATGGCTTGCAGCGCACCTTCGTTATCGGAGGACTGTTCATAGCGGTCGTGAGCGTTCCGGCCTTCTACCTATCTACGCTGGGTGTTGCAGGGGCGCTGGTCGGTGGATCACTGCTGTCGGTCGGGAAGGGGGTCGTCGCGGTCGCAGCTGCAATGGCGATGTCCTATATGTTCCCAGCCCGCGTACGGGTGACGGCAGGTGCGTTCGCGTACAACATCTGCACGATAGTCTTCGGTGCAGCTGGACCGTCCCTGGGAATTTGGTTCAGTGAAATCACCGGAAGCAACATGACTTTCAGCATTTATTTGGGCGTCGTCGGACTTCTCTCCGCAGTTGCGGCGATTGTAGGTAGGGCACGATTGCGAACTGCGGCAGGCGATTTGAGCGGAAATGAGGACGCCACCAACTATGCGTACCTTCATCGCTGATAGCCAGAGTTACCCGATCCGCGGAATATTTCGTATCAGCCGCGGAGAAAAGACCGAGGCGCGGGTCGTTGAAGTGTCAATCAGCGAAGACGGCGTTGTAGGCCACGGTGAATGCGTGCCATATGCCCGCTATGGAGAGACTGTCAAGAGTGTTCTCGGACAACTCGCGCACGTCAAAACTGCTGTCGAGCAGGGACTATCGAGAGCAGACTTGCAGGATCTACTTCGTCCGGGTGCGGCGCGCAATGCCATCGATTGCGCCATGTGGGATCTGGAAGCGCGAACTAGTGGAATACCTGTTGCGAAGATCGCTGAGGTGGGTGAAGAGTTACAGGCTGTGAACACGGCCTTCACGCTGAGCCTCGATAGTCCCGAAGCAATGGCACGGGCCGCAAGTGCCAACGCTCATTTGCCCTTACTGAAACTCAAGCTTGGGGGTCTCGGGGATCTTGAGCGCGTTCGGGCGGTTCGCGCCGCGGCGCCATCCATCCGACTGATCGCCGACGCAAACGAGTCGTGGTCAACGACGAATTTGCAAGAGTATTTGCCAACAATGCATGAACTCGGCGTTGAGCTCATTGAACAGCCGCTGCCAGCAGGCGATGACGACTTCCTCGAAACATTTGACAGTCCTGTTCCTTTGGCGGCGGATGAATCCTGCCGAGACCTGCAGAGCTTGCGGGGTCTGGCAGGAAAGTACTCGATCGCAAATATCAAGTTAGACAAGACAGGTGGTCTGACGGAAGCGATCCAGTTACAGAAACTGGCCCATAGCCTAGGCTTTCGGACGATGATTGGATGCATGGTTGCGACGTCGCTGTCGATGGCACCGGGACTCGTGGTCGCGCAGCATGCCGATGTTGTTCATCTGGATGGTCCGATGCTGCTCCAGCGAGACCGCAATCCCTCGCTGAAATACTCTGGCGGGCTGGTGCATCCATCCGATGGGGGGGTCTGGGCGAAGTAGCGGTTATTCTTCGAAGTAGCTAAGATTTGCGGAGATCTCGCATGCTGCGCTGGTCGTTGCGGCGATCAACTCGGCCACTCGGCCCGGATCTGTTGCACGAGATTTGAGCACTGGAACATTAACTGCAGCAACTACATTGCCGGTGTGATCTCGGATTGGTGCAGCTACTGCCCAGACATCCCGCTCGGTTTCTTCATCATTTATCGCATAGCCGAGGTCACGGACCTCGTGTAGTGAGGTCAGGAATGCGGCCGGTGTGGGAGTAGCATTCGGGCCCACCGCCGGCCAGTCGCTCGGCGCGGGGAGCATAGCAGCGACTTCGTCCTCTGCGAGCCACGCCAGCAAAACCTTACCGGAGGCGCGCCCCCCCCATGCAACGTCACGATGGCCGATCGGGCTGAAGATCTTGATGAGATTAGAGCTTTCCCTGCGGTCCACGAACACGATGTCGCTGCCAGAGAGAACTGTCAGCTGCACAGCCTCGTCGGTCTGGTCGCGTAAGGCATCTAACGAACGACTAGAAGTAGAGATCAGATCGTTGCCCTGTAACGCAATTGCGGCCAACCGCACGACTTGATAGTGGGGTGCGAACTGTCCTGTACGTGGATCCACTCGCACGAATCCATGCCGCTCCAATGCATTCAGTAGGCGCCGGACGGTGCTGGCCGCCAGGTCGAGCTTCGCGGACACATCCGCGACGGACAATGACGGCTCAGCGATCGTGAATGCTTCGAGCACGTCGAGCATGCGTTCCGCCGAACGCAGCGGTTGCCCTGTCGCTTGTTTCGCCATTTCAGCTATTCCCTTGCGGATGATCGAAAGCGGCTGCTGCTTGGTGTCTATTCACAGCAGATGCCAACTTTGCCAGATGGGCATGCGGCGGTTGTAGAGGCCACCGCCTTTCGGTGCTGTGCGCGATGCGAGACGAGTCGAAGGCTAAGTCCGTCCGATCTACTCGTTATTGGATCTCGGAGTCGAAGGGTGAGAGCATTCGTGGTGCGATTCCTCTGATGATTGTCGAGTCATGGCTAATTATCAAGTCCTGCAAACATACTGGCGAACGTAGTTCTTGCCAATGGTGCCGAGCCGTGGACATCGACGACTCGACGCCGGGCCTTAGCTCCGCCCCTGTCGGAGGCCGCTTCGGATGTGCCGGCAGCATTTGGACGTCGCTCACAAATTGGCGGCGGCCAGGAATAGCCGATTGACGACTTAGGGGGATTGAACCGGCTCCATCGTCTGGGCCGCATACCTTAAGCCACGCAACGCCGTCGGACAGGTTCCTGCTGGCGACTCAGCTCAGAGCTGACATGTCGAGAGC
>JBOHIT010000361.1:0-9266 GCA_050726155.1 Bradyrhizobium sp. | reverse complement strand
CATTGATTTTGCGCACCCGCCGCGACGACATAGGAATCATCAAAGAGAAATTCGAAGTCGTATCGCGGGTCTGCGATCGGACCGGAGCCCCGTATGATCAAGAGATCGACATTACGCTCGGCGAGTTCCCGGTGCAGCGTCTCCGTGTATCCGGTCACGAGATGGAATACGATGCGCGGATAGCGCCGAGAGAGCCGGTCGACGAGAGCGGAAACGAAGCTCGCGGCCAGAAAGGTGGTGGTTCCAATCCGCAATTCCCCGGCCGTAGGATCCGCGAGAAACGCGATGTTCTTCACGCCTTGGCGCAAGTCATCGAATACAGCCGCACCGCAATCCAGCAAGGCGCGGCCGTACTCGGTCGGCTCGATCCCCTGGCGATGGCGGTCGAGCAGGCGAACGCCGAGCGCTTGCTCCAGTCCTCCTATTGACCTGGAAATATTCGGCTGAGTGGTATTGAGGATTTGCGCCGCCTTCCCCATGCTGCCCGCCTGAACCACGGTCATGAGCACGTGTAGGTCTTGCAGCTTCATCCGATTTCCGATGCGATCGCTCAACTGCATGACGGCATCCATTTCCCGTTTGAGATGATATCATCAGATAATAGCCTTATGCGCTTATGGCGGCATCAACTATCGTCTCAAGCCGAGGCGCACGTCGTGCAGGCTCGAACCCGAGGAGCAAGTTGTGGGATTTTGCCGTCGCCGACTCCTGCACCTTGCAGCCGGTGCTGCCGTGCTCCCTGCCTTGTTGGGCTTCGCGTCGGCGCAAACCTATCCATCGCGGCCGGTGCGCATTGTCGTCGGCTTTGCCCCCGGCGGGCCGAATGACATCCTCGCGCGTCTGATCGGTCAGTGGCTGTCGGAGCGGCTCGGCCAGCCATTCGTGATCGAGAACCGGCCGGGCGCCGGCAGCAATATCGCCACCGAGGCAGTCGTGCATGCAACTCCAGATGGTTACACGCTACTCCTGGTCGGTACACCGAACGCGATCAATGCGACGCTTTACGACAACCTCAATTTCAACTTCATTCGCGACATCGCGCCGATCGCGGGCTTGATCCGCGGTGCCCTTGTCATGGTGGTCAATCCCTCGGTTCCTGCCAAGACGCTTTCCGAGTTCATCACCTATGCGAAGGCGAATCCGGGCAAGCTCTCCTACGGTTCGGGCGGCGTCGGCGGGATCACCCACATCACGGCTGAGCAATTCAAGCAAGAGGCCGGCGGCCTCGATATTGTGCATGTGCCCTATCGCGGGGTAGCGCCCGCGCTCACCGATCTGCTCGGCGGGCAGGTGCAGGTCCTCTTTACGAACCTCGCCCTGTTGATTGAATATATCGAGACCGGCAAGCTGCGCGCGCTCGCAATAACTACGGCGACGCGCTCGGAGGCGCTGCCGAACATCCCGACCATCGGTGAGTTCGTCGCGGGCTATGAGGCGAGCTCGGTGTTTGGCCTCGGCGCGCCCAGGAACACGCCCACCGAGATCATCGACAAGCTCAGCAACGCGATCAGCGCCGCGCTCGCCCATCCCGGGTTCAAGGCGAGGCTTGCGCACCTGGATGGCACCGCGCTTGGCGGCTCGCCCGCCGATTTCGGCAAGCTCATCGCGGAGGAAACCGAGAAATGGCGCAAAGTGATCCGGCTGGCCAATATCAAGCCGGAATGAGTTTGACCGCCACATATTGCGTAGAATTGGAGAGAGTTCACATGCAGCCGCTAAACGCCGCAGGCCGGACGTATGAAGTTGAGCGTCGCGCCTATCACGCCGCTCGGCCCGGTTTCCCCATCGCCGAGATGCAGATCGGCCGGACCCAAACGATACCTTGGCATTACCACACGGACGCGCAGGATACGTTCTACGTTATCAACGGAACGATACGTGTGTTTATGCGCGAGCCGGAAGAAGAGGTGTGCCTGACGGTCGGTATGACCTATTCTATTCGTCCGAGACGTCCTCACCTTGTCGCTAATGCTGGTGACACCTCAGCCGTATTTCTGGTCCTGCAGGGGATGGGTGAGCACGATTTTATTCCGCTCACCTGATGACGGGCGGCTCGCTGCGTCGCCCAGCGGTAGCAGCCGGATTACGCGGATTACGGGATTACGGAGACGATGTCCGCTTAGCGGGGATCTTCGGACAAGCGCCGCGCCATCCAGCTTTTCGCGAAGCTCATCATCTCATCGCACGATCGACACCCACTTCGCGGTGAACCCTCCAAGAGCGAGCTTCGCTCGTCTCGCCCCCGCGAAGAGCGGGGAGAAGGAGATCAATCCGGCCGGATCATCTCGAACATGTTTTCCGGCCTGATCTCGAAATAGTCGCCGCGGCGGTCGGTGCGCACGATCGGGCGGGCCTTGCCGGTCTGGTAGACGCCGTCCTCTATCATCATCGCCTTGTCGATGTAGACGACGACGACTTCGCCGTACGCTTCATACGCTTACGTCTCACGCACTCCGCGTCCACCGCGACCCGTCCCTCGTTGTGACGATGGCCCACGCCCCTCTGAGCGGGACGGGATAACCAAGATGTGCCCTGGTTTGCATTTCGGATAACGCGAAATATTATTGTTTTCGGAGATTGACACGTATTCTGAAAAACAGAACCGGCCTGCCCGTCGGGTCAGCGCCGCCAGGCGCCTCATTTTTCCAGCCCGCGGGCTATCTTGCCCTTGATCTTCTGCGCATCGGCCGGATCGGGTTTGAGCGACAACGCCTGCTCCCAGGATTTGCGCGCCTCGTCCTGGCGTCCGGTCCGCCAGTGCGCATCGCCAAGGTGGTCTCTGACTTCGCTGTTGTCCGGTTCGATAGCGGCCGCGCGCTCCAGGAGCTTGATCGCCTGCTGGTAGTCGCCGAGGCGGTAATGCGCCCAGCCGAGACTGTCGATCAGATTGCCGTCGTCTGGTTGCAGCTTGACCGCCTTCTCGAGCAGCGCCAGGCCTTCCTTCAACTTGAGATTCCGCTCGACCCAGTTGAAGCCGAGTTGATTGAGAACCATGGGCTGATCGGGATCGAGTTCCATCGCCTTGAGAAAATCCGCTTCGGCCTGAGGCCATTTGCCGAGCCGCTCGTAACTCACGCCGCGATAAAGCCAGTAGGTCCAGTGCGCCTTTTCCGGCTTGCCGGCCAACTCGATCACCTTGCCGTAATCTTTGGCGGCGCGATCGAAATCGCTCTTGCCGCGGTAGGCATCGCCGCGACCGCTATATGCCCGCAGATTTTTCGGATCGAGGCTGATCGCCTCGCTGTAATCCTTGATGGCCCGGTCATTATCGCCCTTGCTGGCGTAAACAGCGGCGCGATTGGAATAGGCCGACGCGTCTTTCGGCCTGAGGCGGATCGCCTCGTCGTATTCCCTGATGGCACGGTCGTTGTCGCCCTTGGCGACGTAAACCGCCGCGCGATTGAAATAGGCCGCCACATATTTCGGGTCGAGGCGGATCGCCTCGCTGTAATCCCGGATGGCGAAGTCGTTGTTGCCCTTTTCCCGGTGGGCATTGCCGCGATTGTAATAGGCGGCCACGTACTTCGGATCGAGACCGATGGCCCCGTCGAAATCCGTGATGGCGCGGTCGTTATCGCGCTTGCTCGAGTGGACGACGCCGCGATTGTAATAGGCGCTCGCATCTTTCGGATCGCGGCGGATCGCCTCGTCGAACTCCTTGACGGCGAGGTCGTAATCGCCCTTGCTGGAGTAAGCCGCGCCGCGATTGAAATAGGCCGCCGTATATTTCGGATCGATGCGGATCGCCTCGCTGTAATCTCTAATGGCGCGCTCGTAATCGCCCTTGTCCCTGTAGACATTACCGCGATTGAAATAGGCAACCACATGTTTCGGATCGAGACGGATCGTCTCGTCGAAGTCCTTGATGGCGCGGTCGTTATCGCCCTTGTTGGCGTAGGCATGTCCGCGATTGCTATAGGCGTCCGCATATTTCGGGTCGAGGCGGATCGCCTCGCTGTAATCCTTGATGGCGCGGTCGTTATCGCCCTTGACCTTGTGGACATTGCCGCGATTGAAATAGCCAACCACATATTTCGGATCGAGACGGATTGCCTCGTCGAAATCCTTGATGGCGCGGTCGTTGTCGCCCTTGCCGGTGTAAGCAAATCCGCGATTGCTATAGGCGGCCACATCTTTCGGATCGAGGCGGATCGCCTCGTCGTACTCCTTGATGGCGCGGTCGTATTCGCCCTTGTCGGCGTAGGCATTGCCGCGGTCGCGATGGGCGTCCGAATTCTCCGGGATTGACGCCCGTTGTCCCGCGCCCTGCCGAAGGCGCGCCGCCTCGTCGTAATCCTTTTTGGCCCGGGCGGAGTTTCCCTTGCTTTCATGGGCCCGTCCGCGGATCTCATAGGCAAGCGCATATTTCGGATCGAGGCGGATCGCCTCGTCGTACTCCTTGATGGCGCGGTCGTAATCGTTTTTGAAGAAGTAGGCACCGCCACGATGCAAATAGTTGCTCGCATTTTTCGGATCGAGGCGGATCGCTTCG
Source organism: Bradyrhizobium sp. (assembly GCA_050726155.1). GTDB lineage: Bacteria > Pseudomonadota > Alphaproteobacteria > Rhizobiales > Xanthobacteraceae > Bradyrhizobium. The sequence continues at coordinate 4,774 of JBOHIT010000361.1, read as the reverse complement.
CTGTAATCCTTGATGGCACGGTCGTGGTCGCGCTTGCCGGAGTAGGCTTGCCCGCGATTGAAATAGGCCTCCGCAAAATTCGGATCGAGTCGGATCGCCTCGTCGTGATCCCTAATGGCGCGGTCGTGATCGCCCTTGCCGGAGTAGGCGTTGCCGCGATTGCTATAGGCATCCGCATATTTCGGATCGAGGCGGATCGCCTCGTCGTGATCCTTGATGGCGCGGTCGTTATCTCCCTTGCCGTGGTAGGCTTTGCCGCGACCGGCATAAGCCAGCGGATATTGGGGATTGATGCGGATCGCCTCGTCGTAATCCTTGATGGCGCGGTCGTAATCGCCCTTCTTGAAGTACGCAACGCCGCGAGCGTTATAGGCACGGACAGCTTTCGGATCGAGGCGGACCGCCTCGTCGAAATCCTGGATGGCGCGGTCGTTATCGCGCGTGCCGTAGGCATAGCCGCGATTGACATAGGCGTTGGCGCGGTTGGCCTCGCTTTCGGCCGCGCCGCGCGCCAACACCGCCGTGCATCCGGCGACCTTGCGTTCCTGATCGGCGGCTTGACCGCAATCCTCCCACGCCTTGTCGGCCGCGCGGGCCGGCGGCGCGAGCAAAGGCAGGAACGCCAGAGCCAGGACCGGAGTAAGGAAAAGGCAACGCCGGAACATCTCGTCCTCCATCCAGAGCGCGCAGGGCAAGACGGCTCTTCAAATTACACCCAAGGGATCAGGCGGCCATCTCCGGGCTCGACGAGCGCTACGGGCGCGGGGATTCCGATTAGTGGCTTTCAAGCACTGGCGGGTTCGGTGGCTGCGGCAACCTAGCGCACCAACATGGATCAGGAGCCGCGCGGACCCGGCCGAGGGCTGAGCGTGATCCTCCGTAATTGCACCCACACCCGTTCACAACACTGTTATTGCGGCTCGTCGCGCCCCTCGCCGCCCTCAACTGGGCCTCTCGCGCTTGTTGTTGTACTATTGGCGCAGCAACTCCACGTTCGCCAGGAGGAATTGACATGGGCACCGTCGTACTCAACCGCCGCAACCTGCTTGCCGCCGGCGGGGCCGTGCTGGCAACCGGGGTTTCCGGGCTGCTGTTGCCCGCCCGCGCGGAAGGCCTTGCACCGACCCCTTCGATGCCGGGCGGGGCCAACAACTACACCAAGGGCGCGAAGATCGTGGAGCGGATCGGCAAGGGTGGCTTCTGGATGACGGGCACCGTGCGTCGCGCCGGCGACGGGGTTCCGCTTGCCGGGCAGCGCGTCCATATCTGGGCGCACACGACCGAAGGGCAGGAGCACGAACCGCAGAGTCACGGGGCCACGCTCACGGACAAGAACGGGGTGTTCCGGCTCGAGATGCCGCAGATCATTCCCATCTTTGGCCAACCGCATGGTCACCTCGCCTATGACAGCGGTGAGTTCAAAACCGTCTTTCTGCGGCCGGTGATGAAGAGCGCAAAGGAAACCAGCCTGGAGGCGCACTTCGTCCTGCAGCCGGCTTGACCGAATTGCCAACGAAGGGATGGAGATCGGCCCGGGTGGCCCTGATCTGGGTTGCCGTTGCAGCCGCCGTTTGCGTGCCGATCGCCCTTGCCGCGGCGAGCCCGCTGCTCGCATGGCGCGGTCCGGTCTACATCCTGGCCGGGTTCGCAGGGATCATCGCACTGGGCGTCATCCTGTTCCAGCCTTTGCTGATTGGCGGATACTTGCCGGGACTGTCCGGTCGTATCGGGCGGCGTGCCCATCTCTGGATCGGAGGCACGCTGGTGATGGCCGTGGTGATCCACGTCGCCGGCCTCTGGATCACCAGTCCGCCTGACATGATGGACGCCCTGCTCTTCGAATCGCCGACGCCGTTCTCGCCCTTTGGCGTGATCGCGATGTGGGCCATCTTCGCCGTCGCACTTCTGGCGGCATTGCGCCGGCGATTAAGGCTGCGACCGCGAACCTGGCGCATTGCCCATATGCTGCTCGCGATCGTCATCGTCGTCGGGAGCGTGATCCATGGCATCCTGATCGAGGGCACAATGGAGACGATGTCGAAGGCGGCGCTGTGCGCGCTGGTCCTCGCGGCGACCATCAAGGTCATGGCCGACCTGCGGGTGTGGAGAAAGCAGAGGACGTTGCGTGGGGAGAGCATTGCGCGGCAGTAGATGCCGGCAGCGGAGGCTCAGCCGTTTGGATGCCACCACCCAAATATCGCAACGACGAGGCATGCGAGCAAAGTGGTTATGTTGCCGGCCATTGACATCCAGTAACGGACCGGCATTTCGTCCCTTTGAAAAACCCAGGTCGACCAGTCCAGAATATCATCACTGACGATCTCGATCTTTCTTTCCGCAAGGCCGTTCCAGAATCTGCGGTTACAATCGACGCACAAATAGATCGCGACGACGCGAGCGACGATTTCGTAAAGGAAGAACTGCATCCAACATCCGTCGATCAGGTAGCGATTCGCCGTCATGGCAGCGGCGCTACCTGGTTTGAGTGCGGCCGGATCGGACGTTGGTTCAATTGCAGGAACGTTCGCGGTGACGGTATTCGGAGCGCAAAGTCTTGCGATTACCGACAAGGCGAGTGACGTGTGACCTTCGTCACAGCGGCGCGAGGAGTCCTGCGGCATTGTCCTCCCATCGAAGGCGGAATGATCTGCCCGATCTGAAAAAAGGATGACGACAATGCAGAACATGGAACAGAAGAACTCGGAAATCCGCGAACTGTCGGATGCAGAGCTCGAGGCGATCAGCGGCGGCAACATCTTCGGCGACATCGGGCGCTGGATCGTTCGCCGCTTGCAGGGCAACGGCGACCAGCGCCGTCCGACCAACCAGCCGTAATATCAGCTTCCAGACTGACCCCCGCGGCCAACGCGGGGGTCAGTTCGCGTTTTTTTTGCTGACGGCGAGAATCAATCCGGCCGGATCATCTCGAACATCGCGTCCGGCTTGATTTCAAAATAGTCGCCGCGGCGGCCGGCGCGAACGATCGGGTGGGCCTTGCCGGTCTGGTAGACACCGTCCTCAATCATCGCCCTGTCGATATGGACGGCGACGACTTCGCCGAGCGTCAGCCAGGCCTGCGCCTTGTCGCCGTTGGCGCCCTGCAACTGGATGATCTGCGTCAGCCTGCATTCGAACGCCACCGGGCTTTCGGCGACGCGCGGCACGTTGACGAGCTTGCAGGGTACGGCGGTGAGACCTGCAATATTGAATTCATTGACGTCGCGGGCGACATGGGCAGCGGTGGCGTTCATCTGCTGCGCCAGATCCATGGTGGCGAGATTCCAGACGAATTCCCTGGTCTCCTGGATGTTCTCGACGCTGTCCTTCCAGGTGGTGGAGGAAAAGCCGATCAGTGGTGGATGGTAGCAGAACGCGTTGAAGAAGCTGTAGGGCGCCAGATTGATGTTGCCCTTGCCGTCGCGCGACGAAATCCACCCGATCGGGCGCGGCGCGATGATGGCGTTGAAGGGGTCGTGCTTGAGGCCGTGGCCCTTGGCAGGTTCGTAATAATGCAGGTCTTTTGGGCTCTTGGCGTCCATTCCGGTTCTTCCCGTTTTCGTCATTGCGAGGAGCGTAGCGACGAAGCAATCCATACCACGTTATGCGGCCCGAAGGATTGCTTCGCTTCGTTCGCAATGACGGGAAAGCCGGGCTTACTTACCCGCTGTTCCGCCGCGCGGGGCCATGCTGGCGAGGATGAAATCGATCATCCGATCGATGGTCGGGCCCGGCTTGTTGGCGCATTGGGCGATCATCTGGGGGTGGAAAAACCGGATCATGCCGGTGCAGCAGCACAATGCCGCGTGCTCCAAATCATCGACCTCGAATTCGCCGGAGGCCACGCCCTGCGCGATCACGCTGCCCATCGTCTGCGTGATCAACATCATATGGGCGGTACAGACCTCCCAGTCCTCCTCCATCGCGATCGCGACCATCTCGTGCATCTTGGAATCGCCGACATAGCGTTCCGTGTTCATGCGGTGGACGGTCTTCATCAGCTCGCGCAGCCGGGGCGCGGCCGGACCGGGCCGGTCCGCGATCCGCTGCGCCTCGACCTCGACGTCGCCCATCAGGTCGCGCGCCACGCCTTCGTGGATCGCCTTCTTTGAATCAAAAAAGCGATAAACGTTGGCCGGACTCATGCGCAGTTCTTTGGCGATGTCGGCCACCGTCGTCTTCTGGTAGCCGATCTGCCGGAACAGACGCTCCGCCACCACGAGAATACGTTCCCGGGTGTCGGTTTCGGTGTTTTCGGAAATCAGCGTCATGTCAGAACTCAATGTTCAATTATTCCGCGGCGTCGGCAAGCGGAAATGCGAGCGGTGCCGCTGTCAAACCCTTGGGTTGATGTTGCGGCGCAAGATCGGGCTGCTCGATTTGGCCGCTTTCTTCCAGGCTCTTGCGGAACCAGAGGGCGTAGAGGCCCGGCAGGTACAGCAAGGTCAGGAAGGTTGCAACAAACAATCCGCCCATGATGGTGATCGCCATCGGGCCCCAGAAGGCCGAACGCGACAGCGGGATCATGGCCAGGATCGCGGCCAGCGCGGTCAGGATCACCGGACGGGCACGCCGCACGGTGGCTTCGACGATGGCTTCCTTGCGCGTCAGACCATGGGAGACGTCGGTCTCGATCTGGTCGACGAGAATGACCGCGTTGCGCATGATCATGCCGGCCAGCGCGATCAGCCCGAGCAGCGCCACGAAACCAAACGGCTGGTTGGCGATGTTGAGGCCGAGCGAGGTGCCGACGATGCCGAGCGGCGCCGTCAGGAAC
>JBOHIT010000360.1:0-4456 GCA_050726155.1 Bradyrhizobium sp. | reverse complement strand
GACCTCCAACCCGTCGTGAAAACCCGTCATCCCTCTCACTCTCTGAGGCACCGCAGCGACCGAATGTCGAAACGGTGGGCAGGCTCATCACGCCGCCTCCGCGTTACCCTCGGTGACGGAGTCGATCGCCGGCGGCAGAAAGGCGAGCAGGAAATCGGCCGCCTTCGAGGCCGCGCTCGCCGCGCGCACGACGGCGCGGTTATCCTCCCGCAGTACCTCCAGCCAGGAACCGATGTAGTCGGCGTGACGCACGGTCGGAACGATGCCGAGTGAGGCGCATACGAAGGCACCCGCTATTTCGGCGACCAGCTCTTCGCGCGCGTAAGATTTCGAGCCGAACGACCCGGAGTGATCACGCTTGAGCCGGCAGGCGGCGCCGGTCCAATGACCGAGCTCATGGAAGGCGGTCCTGTGCCAATTGATCGGTTCGAAATAAGCCGCCGGCGGTGGCACCTGCACGAAATCGCCTGTCGTGTTGTAGTAGGCGCGTGCACCGCCGATGCGGAAGTCCGCGCCGGTGGCGGCAATCAACGCCTCGGCCCGCGGCTCAATCTGGTCCGGTGGCGGCGGGACAACCGAAGCCGCAACCTCTTCGGGCAGGCCGTCGCACTGGTCGGTGTTGAAGACGGTAAAGCGTTTTAGAAACGGGATGACGCCCGGCTCCTCGCCAGCCTCCGCGGCGCGTCGGCGCTCACCGCCCGGGGTGAAGCGATCGGCATAGACGACGGTCGTTCCCCGCTCGCCCTTCCTGACATGGCCGCCGAGCCCCAGCGCCTGGCGAAAAGTGAGCCAGCTCTGTCCGGAGAAGCCGTGCTCGATGACGGCCCCCCACAGGATCAACACATTGATCCCGGAGTATCGGCGCTGCGTCGATGCGTTGCACGGCATGGCGAGCGGCGCCTTGATCGCCGCCGTTCCCCATGGCTGCACCCACGGGATACGGCCGGCCTCCAGCTCGGCGATGATCTTGTCGGTGATTTCGGTGTAAAGGCTCGCGCGGTCGTTGCCGGCACGAACTCGTGAGGTGTGTCTGGACATCGCAGTTCTCCGCGACGGGCCGCCAGAAGCCTCTCTCCCGACCTCAACCCGTCACGACAAACCGGTCCGCACTCTCACTCTCACTCTCAGCGGCGGCGACGCGACACGCACTTCAGGAAAACGGAATGCGCGTCCGCACGGCTGTCTTTGCGTCAGGGATGGAAGCCCGAAGGGCACGGAGCGAAGCGGAGGTAAAGGTAAAGGCACCCGGCGCGGGGCAGTGATAGCGACGCCGGCATGAAATGACGGCGGGACCCGCGACCGAGTGCAGTCGCGAGACCGGTTAACAAGGCACCCGCGTTCGGGGCAGTGATAGCGGCGCCGGCATGAAATGACGGCGGCCTCTAACGCGAGAGCCTCCGGCGAGCGACACATGATCTGCGCAAGGGATCGAAGCCGAAAGGCGTGCGCCGTTGTGGCGTGAAGAAGAAGGGAGTGTTCGAAAGAATGGAGCCTACTGGTTTGGCTCTTACTTGCCCGACTTACCGGTGTCGGAAACGACTGAGACCTCGAAAGAGGAACGGGACCAGAGCATGTCGGGAAACGTCTCGAAATCGGGCGCCGCAGCCCGGTGGAGAGCACAGAGTAAGGTGTGCATGGTGAAAGCTGTATTGCCTGAATCCCAGTTTCCAGTCGCTAAAGGGTTGGCGGTAGCGAACGCGGCTGACACGCTACGCCACGCGGGGCAAATCGCACCGGCCAGTGCAATCTGCCACCAGTCCGCGTGGGACGACCTCCGTCGGAGGGTCAAGGAAGCGAATGGGACACCTAAACACACCGCAACTCCCCACACACGTAACTACGGGATCGCCTGCAGCAGGTTCGTTCGCGAACCTGTATGGCGACGGAGCCGTCGTAGTACCCAAATGCTCGGCGTAATGGCCGGGACAGCCGCCGCGAGGCGGACGATCATGCGTATAAGGCCGGGTGACCGGATCGAAAGCGCCTCCGATCGGGGGAAGGACGATGCCGCCAATAACGGCATTTGCAGTATGCGTAGAGAAGATTCTTCGACGGAGAGGTTCTGCTGATGCAGGCCGTCATCATCCAGAGGAGAATTGAATCACTGCCGACTTTGTCGCGGTCGGATAAGCGTATAAATGGCCTTCACCGCTTGATGAGATCTCCGTATCTCTTCGAGCGGGCCTACGAAAAGGTCTCCCTCAACAAGGGAGCACTAACGCCAGGTGTTGACGGCAAGACCTTCGACGGCATGTCGCTGACGAAGCTCGCCGACATTGCCAGGCGCGTAGCAGATGGCACTTATCGCTTCCGGCCAGTCCGCCGGGTTCACATCCCGAAGGGCAACGGCAAGACACGACCGCTGGGAATTCCCACGGTGGAAGACCGGCTCGTTCAGGAGGCGGTCAGGATTATCCTCGAAGCAATCTATGAACCTGTGTTCCTCAATGAGTCGCATGGGTTCCGCCCGAGGAGGTCCTGTCACACCGCTCTAAACCTCATCAAGAAGACCTGGACGGGTTGCAAGTGGCTAATCGAAGTGGACGTGCGTGGGTTCTTTGACAACATCGACCATGACGTTCTGCTCACGCTTCTCAAGAAGCGGATCGATGATGATAGATTCATCGGTCTGATCGAAGGAATGCTGAAAGCAGGCTACATGGAAGATTGGGTCCTGGGACGCACGTACAGCGGCACACCGCAGGGCGGAGTAGTATCGCCCTTGCTCGCCAACATCTATCTGCACGAGCTGGACCAGCACATGCAGAAAATGAAGGCGGGATTCGATAAAGGTCGCGACCGACGCGCATTCCCGCCGTACGCGGCGCTGCAAAGGCGCGTCCTTGGTCTCCGCCGGAAGATTGAGCGGCTGCGCGCCGATAGCGCGGAGCTGGCCGAGATCAATGCCGCAATGGCAGAGATCAAAGCCATCAACAAGGAGAGACGGAAGGTGCCTTCCGTCGATCCCATGGACCCCAACTTCAAAAGGCTCCGCTACTGTCGATACGCCGACGACTTCCTGATCGGCATCATCGGCAGCAAGGAGGAGGCTCGTGAGACCATGGCCTCTGTCGAACGATTCTTGACAGAGACGTTGAAGCTCGCGATCTCGCCCGAGAAGAGTGGGATTCAGGCCGCTTCAAAGGGAGTGACCTTCCTCGGTTACCGTATCGCAGCGTACACGTCCTACGGGGGTGGACGAAGGTCCAACCGCAAGGGACCGGCAGCACGGACATGGCGTATCACGCGCCGGCCGACTACCGGTAATATTAGCCTACGTGTGCCGCGAAAGCGGATAACCGAGTTCTGCAAACGGAACGGCTATGGCGACCTCGCCAAGAAGACCGGCCGTGCTCGTGAGCAGTTCCTGGTCACCAGCGACTCTGCGACCGTGCTCGCCTACAACTCAGAGTTCCGTGGTTTTGCGAACTATTACTCGTTTGCCGATGACAACAAACGCGCCTTGGGAGTGTTGGAGCTTGTTGTGTTCCGCAGCCTCATCAAGACGCTGGCGTTGCGACATCGAACGACGAGGGCGCGGATCATGGCCCGTCTGTGGAAAGGCACGGACTACGAGGTTAGTTCTGTAGTCCGGGGCAAGCTTCGCACAATCAAACTGTGGAGACTGAAGCACCTCACGCGAACCTTTTGGATAAGTCCAGTAATTGACGATGTCACAAGGGGTGCGTGGTGGGTCAGAAACTCGAATGACCTAATCGACCGGTTGAATGCTCGCCGATGCGAAGCATGCGGCGGCACGACGGGGCCGTTCGAGATGCATCACCTCCGCCGTGTTCGAGACCTGCGAAGTGGGTCGCTGATAGTCTGGAAACGATCTGGCTGGCGGCGCAAGACCATCGTCTTGTGCCCGTCGTGCCGGGTCACCGTTTCCGGTCGAGAGCACTCGCATATGGAAAGCCGTGTACATCGCAAAGGTGCCCGCACGGTTTGGGGGGAGGCGTAGGAACATCCTCCGCGGAGGTGTTCCACGCCTACCCTACCGAGACGCGTCAGCGGCTCGGTTCACGAGAGCCCGGTCCCGCAGGGAGGCGCCGGACCGTTAACAAACTTTAGTCGGAGGGATCCCAGCCCATTGCGCAGTCGTCCTAGACTAGCGGCTTAGTACGACCCACGCTCGCCAGTCTGAATAGCTGTCGTCAGCCCTCGTTGAGCTATTCTCGCGATAGAAAGCGAGGGTTTCCTCGGGGATATTTGACTTGATCACCACAATCCGCTCCCCTTCTGCTTCTGTTCGAATCTATGATAGGTTGTGTCGTAATTTCGCCACCCGTTAACGGGCCAACTTAACGTTGCCCTTCGCGAGCGGCATCGCTGTCATACGGCCGATCGAAAATCCAGCGCCATCTTTGGGGAGAGGGCATTGCCCAGTTTTCGTTTTTTGCATACCGGAGATATTCATCTCGACAGTCCCCTCAAAGGCCTTGCGGGTCAGGAA
>JBOHIT010000359.1:0-4288 GCA_050726155.1 Bradyrhizobium sp. | reverse complement strand
CAACGATCCACTTTTGACGCTCGAAAATGTCGTCGCCACCCCGCATATCGGCTACGTCACGCGCGACGAATACGAACTTCAGTTCACCGATATCTTCGATCAGATCGTGGCCTATGCGGCGGGCGCACCGACCAATGTCGTCAATCCGGCGGTAATGGACAAGCGGCGCTAGGGCTGGACAGCTCAGGGTTCTGTCTTTCCTCGTCATGCCCGGGCTTGTCCCGGGCATCCACGTCTTTACGGCATACGATCAAGCAAGCCGTGGATAGCCGGGACAAGCCCGGGCCAAGACGAAAGTGACAGGTACAACGAAAAAAGACCGGCCCCAGAGGGTCCGGTCTTTCCGTTCATGCGACCAGCGCGATCAGAGATTCTTGTTCGCCGAGGCGGCGGCCTTGTCGACGGCCTCCTTGGCGGCTTCCTTGGCGTCGCCCATCGCCTTCTGGGCCTTGCCCTTTACTTCCTGCACCACGCCTTCGCCCTGCAGGCGATCAGAACCGGTGGCCTCGCCAATGCCCTGCTTGGCCTTGCCGATGACTTCGTTGGTGGCGCCTTTGACCTTGTCTGCCGTGCTACCCATGGAACACTCCTTCCAGTTGTCTGAGCTTCGATAGGGCAACGCACCATTGCGTCAGGCGTTCCCTTAAATGCTGGTTTGCGTTCACGTTTTTATGTACGCTCCGCCACGAAACGAATTTTACGGAAAGCAGCGCGATGTCAGGTTCTCACGACCACCCCCATGATCACCCGCATGATCATTCCCACGGCGATCATTCCCACAGCCACGACGCCGATCGCTGGAAGCATGACGGCGTCCGCGTCATTCCCGGCAACCAGCTCGATCCCAACGTGCCCTCGACCGCGGGCATGGACCGCAAGGCCGCGATCAATTTCGCTCGTGTCGGCGCGCAGAAATTATGGGCGGGCACCGTGACGATCCGGCCCGACGCCAAGACCGGCGCGCATCATCACGGTCATCTCGAAAGCATCATCTTTGTCGTGAAGGGCAGGGCGCGGATGCGCTGGGGCGAGCAGCTGCAATTCACCGCGGAAGCTGGACCCGGCGATTTCATCTTCGTGCCGCCCTATGTGCCGCACCAGGAGATCAACGCCAGCCGCGACGAAGTGCTGGAATGCGTGCTGGTGCGCAGCGACGGCGAGGCGGTCGCGATCAATCTCGACATCGAGCCGGTGGAGAAGCCGGAATTGGTATTGTGGGTGGATCCGGTGCACCGGGATCCCGCGGAGAAGAAATAGTCTTCGCCGTCATTGCCTGCGACAAACACAAAGCGTTTGCGCACGGGAGCATAAGCGACGAAGCAATCCACTCTTGCTTTGCCGCGCCATGGATTGCTTCGCTTCGCTCGCAATGACGTGGATGGGCCTACGCAAACACCCCGTGATCCATTGGCCCGTTCGGCACCACATAGCCGTAACGCGTGTTCGATGGCTCCGGCCCCGCTTTCTCATATTCCGCCTTCATCAGCGCAAAGCGGTCGCCCTTGAGATCGAGCATTGCGCGCTTTGGCTGGATGCCGTAGAGCCGCGCATTGTTGTCGCCGAAGATCGCCGTCTTGACCGGGCCGTCGACGGCGCCAAGCGGCGCGTAGCCGAATTTCTTCTGCATGGCTTCCGGGATTTCGAGCCGGCGCAGGCCCTCGATCTGCCATTGCGGGGCGCCGGTCCATAGTGCGTCGGTGCCCCAGCAGACGTGATCGGCGCCAAGCCCCTTGATCAGCGTGCCCATCAGTGCCGCGCAGACATTCGGCTCCGCCACCAGCGTGGTGGCAAACAGCTGGCCGACATCGCCATAGACGTTGCTGACGCCGTATTGCGCGGGGATGTCGGCGAGATCGCTGGTCCAGGAAATCCGCCCGGTACGTTCGAACTCCGCCAGCGCCTGCTTCGGACTGCCGCCGACATGGCGATAGGCCGAGTGATAGATGATGAAGTTGAGCTGCGGCCAGTCCTTGGCCGCCTGTCCGACGTCGGCGACATCGGCAAAGCCGCGCAGATTGGGATACTGCTTTTCGATTCCCGGCGCGAACAGTCCCTTGTGGATGCAGACGTTCTTGATGCCGGCCTTCACCATCCGCTCGTAACCCTTGTAGGCGATCTTCTCGTCGTCCATGCGCCAGGGATAGCGGCTGATTTCCTTGTGGGTGTTGTCGCCGACCGTATAGCCCTTGCAGGATTCCGGTTTGAGTTCGAGCGCAGCATCGAGGTTTTCAAGCCAACCGGGTTGCCCCGGCGTGAAGATCGCATGCGCGAACAGGCGTCGCGATCCGGCCTCGTCGTTGACCTTCTTGCGCGCATCCGCCATCTGCTGGTTGGTCAGGAACCAGTCCTGTTCGATATCTGATGGTGCCGACGAGATCAGCGAAATCTTGGTGTCGGAATCGAGAAACATCTCCTTCTTGTAGTTGTTGAACTTGAGATCCTCGATGGTCTGCTCCTTGTCGCTGAGCTGCTTGTTCCAGCCGGCTTTGCCGACCGCCTTGCGCATCTCGACAAAGCCCATGATGCGGGTGTCGTCGCGCAGGAAATGCGTGTGCATGTCCATGATGAACTGGTCTTTCAGCGCGCTGGCGCGCTCCTGCGCCATCGCGGGCGTGGCGGCTTCCGCTTTGGTCACGTCGAACAGCGGCCCGTAGACTTCGTTCATCGCGACGAATGACGCGGCCATGCCGGCGGCGGTCTGGAAGAAGCGGCGGCGGTTCAGCCCCTGCTTGCCGCCGAGATCGTCGGCCATCGCCAGGAGGCGGGCTTCGACTTCGCGCTGCTGTTCGTTTTGCGGGTCGGGATAGAATTCGTCGCTGGCGACGATCTGGGTCGGGATCGGCGTCTGGTACTGGCACAGTTCGGACGGCATCAGTGCGGCCAGTTCGGCTTCCGTCAGCTGGTTGCTCATGGTTCGCTCCCCTGTTCCGCCGGATTTTTCCGGTCGGTCCGCGAGGAAGACTATGCGCACTTGCCGCGCGCGTCCGCGACCTGTTCCGGCGGCAGCGTTCACAAAATCGTGCGTCCATTTGCCATTGTGAGATGCCGCGGTTTCGGACCGCCGCCGGTTAGCTCGCAAAGAAACCCGCGAACTGGTATCGTCGGCCAGGAAATATCGGACGAAGAATCCGGCAACGACAGGGGAGAGCAGCCATGACCTATTCCGGAAATCCGCATCCCGGACCTCCGCTGGCACGGCGCACCGTCATCACAGGAATTGGCGTAGGTGTTGCGGCGGGCGCGATAGGCGCCGTGCCGGCCCAAGGAGCGACTGCGGTGGCCACCGAAGGCGGCGAGATCTGGAGCAGCGAATACTGGACCAAGAAGGGCGACATTCCCCTGTGGATGTTCCGCAAGCGGATTGGGGCGCCGAAGGCCGGCGAGCCGGCGCGCCCCGTGGTGTTCTTTGTCCATGGCTCCTCGGTGACCTCACGGGTGTTCGACCTCAACGTCCCCGGCAAGGGCGAATATTCCGTGATGAATGAGTTCGCCCGTTACGGGTTCGACTGCTGGACCATGGATCACGAGAACTACGGCAAGTCCGGCCGCACCTCGGGCAATGCCGATATCGCCAGCGGCGTCGAGGATCTCAAAGTCGCGGTCGAACTCATCGCCCGCGAGACCGGCCAGAACAGGGTGCACTTCGTCGGGGAATCCTCCGGCGCGTTGCGTGCCGGCGCCTTTGCCATGGTGGTGCCGGACCGGGTCGACCGCCTGGTGTTCGCCGCCTTCACCTATAAGGGCGAGGGTTCGCCGACACTTGCAAAACGCGCCGAGCAGCTGGCCTATTTCCGTTCGCACAACATGCGCAAGCGCGATCGCGAGATGATCCGCTCGATCGCGACCCGCGACAAGCCCGGCACCAGCGATCCCGCCGCGATCGAGGCGCTGGCGGATGCGGAGATGGTGTTCGGCGACCAGATTCCGACCGGCACCTATCTCGACATGACCGCCAATCTGCCGGTCGTGCATCCCCAGAAGGTGCTGGCGCCGGTGCTGCTGGTGCGCGGCGAATATGACGGCATCGCGACCATCGCCGATCTCGAGGAGTTCTATAATCTGCTGCCGAACGGCGACCGCCAGTTCATCATCCTGCCCGGCACCGCCCATTCGGTCGCGCTCGCCATCAACCGGCAATTGTTCTGGCACGTGACGCGGGCGTTCCTGACCATGCCGACGCCGCTCGCGACGTGACACGGTTGTGTCATTCCGGGGTCGACGCTCTGCGTCGCCCGGAATGACGTCCTTCAAAACAAATCCCACATCAATTGTCGGCCCGGGCCCGGCC
>JBOHIT010000358.1:0-6227 GCA_050726155.1 Bradyrhizobium sp. | reverse complement strand
CACCGCGCGCGCCTATGGCGTCGAGGATGCGGTGCTCGCGTCGCTGAAGGAGACCTATCCCGGCAGCGACTGGGAAAAACAGGGCGCCTACTTCTTCCAGCGCGTGATCTAGCATTGCCGACGCCGCAGCGAGGAGGATCGTGAAGTCGCCGAGACCGTGCGCGAAGCCGGCCTCACGCCATGGTCGGCGGAAGGCACCGCGGAACGCCAGGCCTTCATCGCCGACCTCGCCGACGAAGGCCTGTTCGGTGCGAAAGGCACCGGGGCGTTTGCCCGCAGCTCGGACTGGCGCGTCGAAGCCGACCGCATCCTTGCCGCCGTGAAGCCGAAGGGCTGAGCCTACAGCCCCCGCACCAGGCCGGCGTCGATCAGGAGCCGGTTGAAGCGCCTGGCTTCCGCGCCATCCTTGCACGTGTAGAACACGCCCTTGCAGCGGAGCATGATCTTCTTCTGCTCCCGGAACGACGGGTCGAGCGGGACGCCGGCGGCGTCCTGGATCACCAGCGGGATGTAGGCGGCATCGATGGTCTCGAGCGCCGAGGATAAGTCAGGCGGCTGGAAGTTGATTCCATCCAGCGCATAATAGGTCGAGAAATAGCGCGGATCAGCCGTCATCAAACGTTGCCCGAGCAGTTTCCGGTCAATGCCGGGCTCGAGCAATTTCTGCGAGATCGCCGGCTGATGATCGCCGAAGCGCAGCACCAGAAACGACTGGTCCGGATAGTCGCGCTGTAACCGTGTGGTGAAATCGCGGTAGTCCTTTGCCGTCATGACCTGGCGGCGAATGTACTCGTCGGTCTCCGCGGTATTTCCCGGCGGCGTCCAGTCCGGCGTCAGATCCGGCCGGTAGACACTGGTCCAGGGAAAATGATTGGCCGTGAGATACACGAACATGAAGATCGGCGATTGCGACGACTGCTGGTCCGCAAACGCCTTCAAGGCCTGATCGAAATAGAATTTGTCGGGCTGCATGTCTTCATCGACGCCCATCTCCGCCATGTCGATGAAGCGGTCGACGCCGACCCCCTTCTGGAACGCCCGCGCGCTCAGGAAGTCGCCATAGGTCGGATAGAGCGAGACGGTCTTGTAGCCGCAACGCTGCAGCGCCTGCGGCAGGCCGCGCCCGATACGACCGGCGGTGATCCGCGTGACGTAGAATTTCAGATCACCGAACGATCGCGCCGACATGCCGGTGAGGACATTGAACTCGGTGTACCAGGTCGGACCGCCGGTCGCCTCCGCGATCATGGTCCGTTGTTTGCCGTCAATCGACTTGAAGAAATCCGAATAGCCCGGCGGCACCTTGACGCCCGGCGCGGCGGATATGTCGAAACTCGACTCGTCGAGCAGCATGATGATGTGCGGCCGCTTGGCGGTGGCGTCGCAGTCTTCAGCCAATGGCAGCGCGGTCTGGCCGGCGGCATGGGCTCCTGGCGCCAGGCGAAGTGAGCCGCTCGCCGGCGGATCGGCCTCGATCCATCCGGTCGAAGCCAGCCGTGACACCGCCACCACGCCCGAACGCGCGAGATTGGAAATATGATTGACGCCCTGGAACGGCTCCCAGGGCTGTTCGGGGGCGGCGACCGACATCGCCGACATCGACAGGGTTGTGGCTGCGAGAGCCGCAAACACCAGGCCGCGACGGGCGCGAAACGGATCGGCGCGCCAGATCACCCACAGCAGCGGAACGGCAATCACGGCCGCCACGATCAGTTGCGTCCGCAACTGCGGGAACACCGAGAGCAGGAACGAAAACGTATCGCGGTCGATGATCAGGAAATCGAGGAACGTCAAGGACAGTTGCAAAATGTCGAACTTGAAGCGCGACAGCACGATCAGCAGCACCATCAACACAAGCGCCAGCGCCGCGGCGACGCCCGGCCGCGGCAGCACGAGCAGGAACAGGCAATTCGCAAACACCCACGCCAGCAGCGCCAGCGCGATCGCAAACGGTCCATATTCCGTGGTGAACAGCACAGCCAGCGCCGCAACATGCAGCGCGACAACCACGCCGGCGCCGGCGTAGAACCGGATGCCGTGCGGCGCCGTACCATTGCACCGGCGGGGTTCGACGGAGGCTGGAATGGTGGCCTCCTCTGCGCTTAAAGGTTTTTGACGAAGCCGGCGTCGATCAGGAGCCGGTTGAAGCGTCGGGCTTCGGCGCCGCCCTTGCAAGCATAGAATACGCCCTTGCAACGCAGCATGATGCTCTTCTGTTCCTCGAACGAGGGATCGAGCGGAATGCCGGCGGCTTCCTGGATCACCAGCGGCAGATAGGCCGCGTCGACGGATTCCATCACCGCCGGGCTCTTCACCGGCTCGAAGTTGATGGCGTCGATCGCATAATAGGTCGTGAAATAGCGTGGGTCGTAATTCTCGAATTTCTTGCCGGCGGCAATCTCGTCGATCCCGGGATCGAGAATATGCGACGAGAATTCCGGCTGGTGGTCGCCATAGCGCACGATCAGGAACGGCTGCGCCGGAAACTTTTTCTTCAACCCGGCGACGAACGCCGAATAATCGTTGGCGCTCATGGTTTGCCGGCGCACATATTCATCGACTACCGGCGCATTGCCGGGCTTCGACCAGGACGGCGTCAATTCGGGGCGAAACGGCGTCTCCCACGGGAAATGATTGGCGGCGAGATAGACATAGATGAATTGCGGGCTGGTCGCGACATTCTGTGACAGCAGGTTCAGCGCCTTGTCGTAGAAGAAGCTGTCGGGCTCGATGCCCTTGGCGCCGAGATCGCGCGCATCGTAAAAGTTCTGGATGCCGGTGGTGGTGTGGAAGCTGCGTGCGCTCATGAACGCGCCATGGGCCGGATAGAGCGACGTCGTGCTGTAGCCGCAGCGGCGCAGCGCCAGCGGCAATCCACGCTCGACGCGGCCCGCGGCGATGCGGGTCACGAAGTAGGAAAACCGGCCGAACGAGCGCGACGACAGCCCGGCCAGCACATTGTATTCGGTGAACCAGCTTGCCCCGCCGCTGCTTTCGGCCAGGAATTTGCGCGCCTTGCCATCGAACGAGTCGAAATGACGGCCATAGCCCGCCGGCACCTTGATGCCCTGGGCCTGCCGGATGTCGAAACTCGACTCGTCATGAACCATGATGATATGCGGCCGCCGCCCGGCCGGCGCGCATGAATCGACCAGCGGCGCCTTGAGGCGGCCGGCGACCACCGCGTCGGATTCCATGAAACCGTAATTGGCGAAATCCGACACCGCGGTAATGCCGGAACGGGCAAATTTGGACAGATAGCCGTCGTCATAATAGCTGCGCCAGGCATCCTCGGGCACAGCAAAGGAATATCCGACCAGGGCCGCGAAACAGGCCAGCATGCCCGCCAGCGCCGGCAGCCGCCGGATGCGGAACGGATCGAGCCACCACAGCGCATACATCAGCGGAATCGTAACGAGCCCGGCTGCGACCACCGACCAGCGCAGGTTCGGAAAGATCGTGAACAGGAACAGCGCACTGTCGCGATCGATCACCATCAGGTCGACGAAGTTCGCGGTCATCTGCACCACGTCGTGCTTGAGCCGCGACAGCAGCACCAGCACCACGACCAGTGTCAGCGACAGCGCGCCCGACAACGCGGGCCGGCGCAGCATCGCGATAAAAAGAAAATTGAGGACGCCCCAGGACAGCAGGAAGCCGCAGCGGGAACCGAAATCGGATTCGGTCCGGACCATGATGACGAGCGCCGCCAGGTGCGGCATCGCCACCGCCAGCAATCGCCAAATGCCGATCGCCGCGACGCCGCGGGCGGCAACGGTAAGGGCGGACGGACCGGGGTTTGGCGCGGACGCCATGGGCAGGACGCAACACGACCCGGCGCAATACAAATGCCTTGGCTGGCGACGGCCAGGAGACCCACGACGCAGCCGGAACCTGGGCCGTGTCATCAAAGCGTAGTGTAAGTGTCATGAACAGGCAATGAATTTGCCGTGGCAGCACAAAGCTTTAGTGAATCCGACCAAGCCCGGCGGCCGCTCGCCATCTCTCCCGCGGGCGACGCCGCGAAATCCGGGATCGCCGCGCCAGAGCCCGGTTTCCCCGGGGTTTCGGTCGGGTACCGGACAGACAACCGTTTTCGGGCGGCGTTATTTTTTGGGGTATGCCGAGGACCAGACCTGATCCAGAGCTGTTGCCCGTCCACCGTCCGCGCTGGCCGGAATGCCAAACGTGGATGCTGACGGTTGCCGTTTCGGCCGGACCGGAAGGGTTCGAGCATCGAAATTACCAATGCCCAAAGTGCGCCCGCGCCGAAACCAGGATCGAGGCGATCGACCCGCCGGAGCTGAATGCCGTGGGCTGGACGGGCGACAATTCCGAGCCACCGCCTTTGCAAAGGCCCCGCCAGGACCGGGCCCAGAAAACAATTCCCAGAAACAGCCCAAGCAACATTGCCATGCCCCGACCGATCAAGAACCCCCGCCCCAAGCTCGATCTCGAAACCGAAGCGCAAGCCGCGCTGGAGGAAAGCACGCAGCATGGCTCCCGGCCCGAAGCGCGCCGAAGCGATGAAGCGCGCCGGTATTCTGCAGAACGCCGTCGACATGCAGGGAGTGCTGTTTGCGAAGCAGGGCCGGCCACCGAAGACCTGAGTCGAAAAGGGGCGATCCGCGAGTGAAGTCCGAGCGAGTGTCGGCACTCGATCACGAGCATTCTCTCCATGGCGCAGCAAACGCATCCAGAAACAGGAATGCCCGCCGCTGAGCAGATTCCACCGTATGTTTGATACCAGACATAGTGGGATTATTTTCTTGCTATGTCCGGTAGTTGACGTACCGTCCGCGAATTATCGGGTATCCCGCCAAGGCACCGATAGCTGAGAGTTCTTCGCGCTCCCGCCTGTCAATCAGGAGCGCGCGCATGAACAATCAAATACTCAGCCTGTTGTCGCAGTCCGACGCGAAGCTTCTCACCCCGCATCTGAAGCCGACAAAATTCGAACAGCATCACGTGTTGTTCGAAGCGGATCAGCAAATTCGCCACGTTTACTTTCCGACCGGTGCGGTGGTGTCACTGGTGATCACGCTTTCGACCGGAGAAACGGTCGAAGCCGCGATGGTCGGCAATGACGGCGTGGTGGGCGCATCCGCGGCTCTCGATGGCAAAGTGTCGCTGAGCCGCGGCATCATTCAACTCGGCGGCGAAATTATCGTGTGCGATATCGACGCTCTGAAAACGACAGCCCTGCAAAGCCCCAAATTCCTTGCCCTGCTCATCCGACACGAACAGACGGTCTACGCACAAGCTCAGCAATCCGCGGCATGTTTTGCCACCCACCAGGTGGAAGCGCGGCTGTGCCGCTGGTTGCTTCGCGCGAGGGATTTGTCCGGAAGCGACGACCTGCCGTTTACGCAGGAGTATCTGGCGGAAATGCTCGGTGTCCGCCGAACGAGTGTAACGGCGGTCGCCAGGACCTTGCAGGAAGCGGGACTGATCAAATATGCCCGCGGCAAGATCCAGATCCTGGATGCGAAGGCGATGCAGAAGACGACCTGCGAATGCTACCGCTCGGTCAAGACGCATTATGAAAAGCTGATCGGACCGATCAAGAAGTAATCGGCGCAGAACAGACTTCGCGGCATTGCAGCCTCAGCTGCTTCCCAGGCGAATGAGGCTCATGGCGAGCACCAGCAGGATGGCGCCGACGAGGCCGCCAACGAATATCCATCGCCGGAGCGGCGTATTGAGGATCACCTCGGCGCCTCGCGCTTCGTCGGCGGGATAAGGCTCTTTTGTCGGCGGTGCAGATTGTGCTGGACCTTCTCTGACCACGGGCGTCCTCCCGGTTCAGGGTGCAGTCTCCAACTTGAATTTGCGCGGCCGCGAACGGTGGCGGAACGGCGTGCCGCAGCTGTCAACGCACCGCGACATGGCCAGTTCCCGGCATCGTGGGCTGCGCTAATCCCATCAAGCGGAGTTGCCGGGAACTTTGGCGATGCCCTCGATGAAGAGATCGAGGATGCCTTCCGCGATGCGCTCGGCATCGTCGCCGGCAACGCCCCAGCGCGGGAAATGGCCATCGATATTCATCCGGGCGAAGCCATAGACCAGCGCCCGGCCGGCGATCTGCACCCGTTTCAGGTCGGAGGAGCGCAATTGGCCCTGTTCAAACGCCTCCGCCAGCGTGCGCTCCGTGAGATCGATCAGCTCGGCATTGTCCCTCGAGACGTCCGCAGCCAGGTCGTGATCGAAAAAGCGGCGGCTGGAAA
>JBOHIT010000357.1:0-24828 GCA_050726155.1 Bradyrhizobium sp. | reverse complement strand
CCCATGTCCGCATCGGTGAGTTGGGGTCACCGCCGGAAATCGTTTCCCTGCTTCTGGGCGCGATGACATGGGGCGGCCTCTACGCGCGCGATCCCCGAGTCCGGGCCATTCTGCCGCTCATCCGTTGAACCAACAGTGCTCTGTGCCTCGAGGTCAGGAGAAACGCATGTTTTTAGTAATGGGAATCACGGGAAAAGTGGGCGGAGCAACGGCAGAACATCTGTTGGCGCACGGCAAGGAAGTACGCGCGCTGGTCCGCAATCGCGAGAAGGCGTCAAGCTGGGCGAATCAGGGCGTGGAACTGGTTGACGGCGATTGGAATGATTCAGCAGCCATCAAGCAAGCGCTCAAAGGCGTCGAAGGCGCGTTCGTCATGTTGCCGGCCGTCTGGGCGCCCTCGCCCGATTACAAAGAAGCAAAGGGCGTGATTGCAAACTATGTCGAGGCGCTCACCAAAGCAGCGCCGCCGCGAGTGGTTGCGCTTTCGTCGATGGGTGCGAACAGAACTAGCGGGCTCGGGATGATCATGGCCTTGTCGCTTCTGGAGCAAGGTTTTCGCGACCTGATATCGCCAATCGCATTTGTGCGTGCAGGTGGCTTCTTCGAAAATTTTCTTTACGGCTTGCAGGTCGCCCAGGGTGGAACGCTACCGGTCTACTACAATCCGACAAACCGGAAATCGACCATGGTCGCGACGAAGGACATCGGCGCGGAGGTCGCAACCCTTTTGACCGGGCCAGCCTGGTCAGGGCAGCGCGTCATCGAGCTTGGTTCGATGGTTACCGCGGATGAAGTCGCAGAGCAATTGGGTGAGGTCCTGAATCTCGACGTGAAAGCCTTTGCAGTCCCGCGTGCAGGGCGGGCGGAAGCGTTCGAACAATTCGGCATCCCGAAGGGCCACACCGGACCTGCCGAAGAAATGTTTGAGGCCGTGAACGCGGGATGGATGGACCTCGGAGTCGCGGGCACGGAGCACGTAGCGGGTACGACGTCCGCACGCGATGTATTCGAGGCGGCCCAGCAGGCCGTCACGGCGTGAAGGTTCTTATTTTGGGTGCAACGGGCGGAACGGGACGGCTGATCGTCCGCGACGCTGTAGCAAAGGGCCATTCCGTCGTGGCGCTCGTTCGCTCGAAGGCCCGCGCCTCCGATCTTGCGGGAGCCGACCTGATCGAAGGCGATGCTCGCGACGAGAGCGCCCTTCACGTTTTGAAATTCGCCTGTGTCCAGAGATGACCGCGTCGAGCCGAGCCGTCTTGCAATCGGCGCGACTGCTACGTTACGGACGGATCAGCAATTCGCCATCGCTGACGGTCTTTTTTGGGCAAGCTGTTGACGCCGGCCTCGCGGAAGAGCTCGAGAAGAATCGACCAATCGTTGCCGATAGTTGCTGAAACCGAGCAGATTCTGAATCGGCGAAATTTTTCTTTGAAATCAAGAGCGCAAATTTCTGACGGATCGAGGAGACGGTTCTTCGTCGCGAGTGGAAAAAATTTGCACTTGGAATTCAAGGCGTTACGATCACTTAAAACAATCGAGTGGGAGTGAAGGGAGCGCACCAAAGAATACTTTGGGATAGTGCAGCGTAGAACCGGCAACCAATGCGTATCGATAGACATCGATAGCAGCCGGCCCGTTTCCCGTGGGACTATCGATCATGCGATCAATGCGACCGGTCATGCAACGATCGGTGATCCGGTCGATCTACAGCAGCGCCCTTTTTGGCAACTCTGCTGACAGGTGGTCGATGAAGACACGTACCGACGGGAGAAGGCCGCGCCGGTAGGGAATGAGAGCCGTGATTGTGGAGTCACCGGCAAGCCAGGCAGGCAACACTCGGCGCAACGCTCCCGATCGAACGTCTTCTCGACAGATATACCCGGGCAGCGCGACGACGTCGAGCCCCGCGATCGCCGCCTGCTTCAGGGCGATCACGTCGTCACACAAGAGTCGCGGCGTCAGAGGGATAACCACCTCGTCCTTCGCATCGCTCGAACGACGAAGCCGCCAAACGGGTGCGACCCCTGTGCGCATCATGAACAGCGAAGGTCGAAATGCCGGCCGCATCAGGCAGAACCGCGAGTTGATTACCGCCGAACGGTGTCGAACTGAAAACATCGACGATGTGAAATGTGTACTTCATAAGATCAACCTCCGTCCGTCACCTCAAGCCTTGACGACGAGGTCGATCTCAATGCAGGCCCCAAGCGGCAGCGCGGCCACCGCGATCGTCGTGCGGGCGGGAAAGGGTTCGCTGAAATACTTTGTGTAGATGCCATTCATCGCGACGAAGTCACTCATGCTCGTGAGATACACGCCGGCGCGCGCAACGTGATCGAAACTCCTGCCGGCGGCCTTGAGAACCGCCGAGAGGTTCCGGAAGACGCGCTCTGTCTCGGCCACAATACCCCCCTCGACCACCGTGCCAGTGGCCGGGTCTTGGCCGACCTGACCGCTGAAGTAGAGGAAACCACCGACTTCGATCGCCTGGGAAAACGGGCCGACCGGCGGCGCGAGTTCGGGCGAGGTTATTGCGGTCTTGCTCATGGCAAACTCCTGTGGGTATTCGATTAGATGGTCAGGATGGTAGTCGCCGATGGGGCCTGGGCGCTGCCAGTTCGAACAGAATTGAGAGTGACGTTGCCTCCGGCTTTCATCCAGCGGCAACTAGAGTCTGGCGCGATCACGCGATTGGAGAGCCCGCCCATTCATAACAACGCCAAGCGTTGGAGCCCCCTGGCGTTATTTGTTCTTATCCGCCCGAATTTGGGCGATCGTCTTGCCGTCATAGCCCCAGGATTCTGGGGCGATTTCCTCCATGACGACAAAAAGCGGCAGTATCGGAGTCCCCAGAACCTCCCGCAGTACGGTCGTCGTTTCTCCGATCATCCGCGCTCTGTATTCCACTGAACTCCCGGCGACCGTGCGGATTACCGCCTCGATACCGACAAGGCCCGCGTCTTCGGCTCCGTCGCCGCCGACGGACCAATTCGTGGCAGGTTCGGTTCGCACCGATACGAGGGTCAATTTACGGGTTCGCCCGAGAACAGTGACCAAGAGGTTGCTGATCTTCGAGAACAGGGCGGATTTCTGCTCTTGCGTCGGTGCATTCCCGATCACGGTCACATTAACATGCGGCATCTCACGCACTCCGTTTCGTTCCTCAGGCCAAAGGCGGCTGATCGACAACCTACGCCGATGTCGTCGAATGTAAATTCACTGGTCAGTGTAGTTTCATATTGCGGTTCGAGCGCAGGCGGATAAGATCACGAGCAATGGTCCGCGCCGCGCGAATTCAACCCGCTCTTGAGGTGCCGAATATGCCGAGGGATGGCCTACTCACAAGGAACCAAATCGTTGCTGCGGCTGACGAGCTTTTCTACAGCCAGGGCCTGCATGCCGTGAGTGTGGATGCGATCGCCGAGAAGGCCGGTGTCACGAAGAAGACCTTCTATTACCACTTCAAATCGAAGGACGATCTGATCGGTTGTTATCTCCATGCCCGCGATAGGCCGACCGTCGATCGTTTCAAGGAGTGGGCAGGCAGCGAGGGAAGTGTCGCCGACCGGATGGCGCGGTTCTTTTCAAAGTTGGCCAGATCAAGCCAAGGGCCGCGATGGAATGGCTGTGGCTTCATACGTGCGGCCGCCGAGTTGGCCAACATGCATGGCCATCCGGCGCTCACGGCCGCGCGAACCCACAAGGCGCGCTGCGAACAATGGCTATTGGAAATGGTGAATGAAGAGGGCCATTCCGATGCTGAGACGATCGCTCGCGCTCTGATGGTCCTGATCGACGGCGCGGTCAGTCAGATCGTGATCCATCGTGACGCCAAGTATGCGACCTCGGCTGGGTTTGCGGCTCGATCCCTGTTGAGCAAAGGTCAGCTGGCGAGTTAGACGCCGAACTGGAAGAACTGGCCTCGAACCTGAAGACGATGAGCCGGAAGCTATCTATAGCTATAGCGATCTGGCCATCATCTGGCTCGTCTTCTACAAACTCTGGCTCGTCTTCTGCAAACTTAGGCTGATCCGACTCCGCCGACGCTGGCGCTCGTGCTGGCGGCAAACGAGCCGATTTTTTGCCTTTCTCGTGATCGTCTCGATGCCCCCCTCATCGGCCGATGCGAGGATCTATCGGCGCGTCGTGCAGGTCGTTCTGTGCATCACATCGCCCGCTACTCGGTGCTGCCGGGACGTGGCACCTTAGCGTCCGTGCGCTTGGCATTTCGATGCATCCATTTGATCGTGGTGATGCTGACGGCATTTTTCTGCAACTCAGCGGATGGTCGTTCGTCGCGGCTGGTGTCGAGTCGATCGATTGATGCCGATAGGTGCCGAAACCGAGCGGATTCGGAATCGGCGAAATTCGCGTTTGAAATCAAGAGCGCAAATTTCTGACGGATCGGAGAGACGGTTCTTCGTCGTGCCAAGAAAAAGTTGCACCAGGAATTCAACGCGTTACGATCACTTTGAACAATCGAATGGGAGTGAGGGGCGGATGGGATGTTTCATGGCCTTCGACCTGCCATAGGCCAGGCCGCTCAGTGAGGTGATCTCTGAGCCTGCACGATCTCAAATGGTCTGGTTCCGAGAAGCGGGTCGCGCGGCACGCCTATGACGCCGCGCTCGAGGCGGCAAAGCCGGGATCGTCGCGGAATTCAAGGCAAAGGCGGCCGCAGTCGCGACGTTGTCGGACATGTGGGGGATCGAGGA
Source organism: Bradyrhizobium sp. (assembly GCA_050726155.1). Classification (GTDB taxonomy): domain Bacteria; phylum Pseudomonadota; class Alphaproteobacteria; order Rhizobiales; family Xanthobacteraceae; genus Bradyrhizobium. The sequence continues at coordinate 20,113 of JBOHIT010000357.1, read as the reverse complement.
TTATCTGCGGCGGCAGCGCCGGACCCTCGACGAGCTGTTCGACTATCGCTATTCGCAGCTGCTTTTTGTCTTTGCCCGGCTCATCGGCCAGGGCTATCTGGAGGAAGGGCAGCTCGCCGGGTTGTCCGATGAAAAGCTGGAGATCATTCGCCGTCTGCTGGAGCGGATGAAGGAGGGCTAGGGACGGGGATGGCGCAGCAACGCACGAAACGGGTGTGGGCGAGGGCGCTCCGCGACGAGGAAAAAGCCGCCATCGCCGAAAGATGCGAGCGCTTCATTCGCGAGGAGCTCAAGCCGCATTTTCTGCCGCAGATCCGGCCCACAGCGTTCAACGATCCGGTCGACATCTTGGGCAAATGGCGGGGCGACCAATACAGTTTCATCGAGCGTTTCCGGCCCGGCTTCGCCGACAACCTCGGCTGGGAGTTCGACGAGGCGTTCACCCGCCTCGATCATCGTGACGATTGCCGGACGGAAACCCGTTTCGACGTGATGTGGCACCGACATACCGGCCAGTGGTTTCGCCGCCACGCGGCGCTGACGCTGGCGGAGGCGCTGGAGTGCGTCCGGACCGACGAGCTGCTCTGGCCAATCTCATGACGAAGACAAGCCTGTCGAGATTCGACCCCGGCGAGCTGGCGGCGCTGGCGGGCGACCGGGCCTTCGCTCGCGGCGAAGCCTATCACCGCGACGGCCAGGTCAGCATCCTGTCGCTCACGGCCGATCGCGTGCTGGCGCAGGTGGCCGGCACCGAAGACTATCGGGTGACGCTTTCGGGGCGAGGCCGTGCCATCGGCGGCTCCTGCACCTGCCGGGCCTTCGAGGACTATGGCTTCTGCAAGCATATGGTCGCGACCGCCCTGGCCGCGAACGAGGCTGCCGCAAACGGGCAGGCGGACGGCGCGGATTCGCTGGGGCGTATCCGGGCGCATTTGAAGACCAAGAGCGTCGACGCGTTGGTCGATCTGATCGTGGATATGGCCGAGCGGGGTCCGGCGTTGTTCCGCAAGCTCGATCTTGCGGCGGCCATCGTTCATACGGACGACAAAGCGTTCGAAGCGCGGCTGCGCAAGGCAATCGATGTCGCCACGCGCATACGGGGCTTCATCGAATACGCCGATGTATCGCGCTGGGCCAAAGGCGTGAACGAGGCGCTCGATATCCTTGCCGACATGGCCGCAGGACCGCACGCGGCGCGCGTGCGCGCGCTCGCCGAACACGCGATGGACAGGATCGAGAAAGCGATGGAGTCGATCGACGATTCCGACGGGCATTGCGGAGCGCTGCTGTCGCAGACGCGAGACATCCATCTGGCTGCCTGCGCCGCGGCGCCGCCCGAGCCCATAGGGCTTGCGCGCTGTCTGTTCGGCCGCGAAACCCGCGACGCCTATGACATGTTCTATGGGGCCGCCGGACTCTATGAAGGCGTGCTCGGCGAGCCGGGGCTGGCCGAATATCGGCGCCTGGCCGAGGCCGCATGGCGCAAGCTGCCGGTGCGGACGGGCAGGAAGAAACCCGCGATGGATGACGACGAATCGGATCCGGACCGCCTGATGGCGATCCTGGATTTCTTCGCCGAGCGCGAGGGCGATATCGATGCCCGTATCGCGCTGCGCGCCAGGGACCTTTCCTCGCCATGGCGCCACCTGCAGCTTGCGCAGTTCTGCCTCGACCAGGGCCGGGAGGACGAGGCGCTGCGCCGGGCGGAAGAGGGCCTGTGGATCTTCGAGGATGATGGGCCCGATCAGAGACTGACGCTGTTCCTCGTCGACCTTCTGTCCCGCAAGGGCCGCAAGGAGGAGGCGGCTGCGCATCTGTGGCGGATCTTCGAGAAGAGCCCCAGCCTCGATCTGTATCAGCGGCTTGCCAAGCTGGCCGGATCGGGTGCGTGCGAGCGCGCGGTCGGCTTTCTCGAGGCGCAATCAGCGTCCGGAAAACGCGGAGCGCGGGGTCGCTGGGGCTGGAATGGGCCGCAGGAGGTTCTGATCGCGATTCTCACCCACGAGAAGGCGTTCGACCGCGCATGGGCCGTGGTTCAAGAGCGCGGCGCCTCGGTGGAAGCGCAGGAAGGCCTCGCCGATGCGAGCAAGGGAAGCCATCCGCGCGAGGCGCTCGGTGTCTATGCCGCGCGGGTGGAGGAGCACGTCGGTGGCGGGCGCTATGAGGAGGCCGCGAAGCTGGTCGCGCGCATGGGCAAGCTGCGCGACGCGGCCGAACAGGCGGCCTATGTCGCGGATATCAAGGACCGCCACCGCCGCAAACGCAATTTCATGAAATTGCTGAAGCCCTGATCGGCGGAGCCTTGCGAAGACCGCCCCGCCGGGGATAATCGAGTGGGAGTGAGGGGGAGTACCGTGGAGTAGAGTGGGATGGAGCGGCGTATTGGCTGCGATGTTGTCCCAGCGATAGACGCCAATAGTTCTCCCATCACTCTGCCAGCCGCAAATCGCTCGATCACGCGCTGACGTCCTCGCGCTTGCGCCTGGCCGCCGCGGAGGTGACTCATGAGCGGCGCTCATAGGTTCATGTGCATTCTGCCGCCTAATCCTGTGCCGCGACGCCTCTTATAACAAGCGCATGCTCAGCAGCCCCACGACATATGCGACACGGGCGCGGATTTGCGCCAACTGCCGAATTTCGGTTCGGCCGGCGAGCCGCACAGCATCGATCATAGACGAGAGCCGGGCCCGGCAACGCAGGCGCATGCGCCACGCCGCAGGCGAAGGCAGCCCGGTCACGACATTGCTGCCGATCATGGCCGTGGTCTTGATCGCTTTCCTGGTCATAGGGCTCGCGCTGCCGGTGCTGCCGCTCCAGGTGCATCAAGGCCTCGGCCTCAGCGCGTTTGTGGTTGGCTTGGTCACCGGAAGCCAATTTGTGGCCTCGCTGACTTCGCGGGTTTGGTCGGGGCATTATGCCGACAGCAGAGGCGCCAAGCGCGCGGTCATCGCGGGCTTGGCCACGGCTGTGGCGGGCGGAATGCTGTATCTCCTGTCGCTTCGCTTTGTCAGCCTGCCCTGGGCGTCCGTCACGATTCTGCTGCTCGGCCGTGCCCTGCTCGGGGTCGCCGAGAGCTTCATCATCACGGGCGCCGTCAGTTGGGGACTCGCTCTCGTCGGTCCGCAGAACGCAGGGCGAGTCATCGCCTGGATCGGGATGGCGATGTTCGCCGCTCTTGCATTCGGAGCGCCGCTCGGAACGACCGTGTATGCCGCCGGCGGCTTTGCCGCTGTCGCGATCGCGACGATACTGGTTCCGCTCGTGACGGTCTTGCTCGTCGCTCCGCTGCGTCCCGTTCCGACGCAGCATGGCGCACGGCCGCGGCTCATGACGGTGGCCGGCGCAATCTGGATGCCGGGACTTGGTGCGGCGCTCAGCAGCATCGGCTTTGGAGCGATCATCGCCTTCAGTTCGCTGCTTTCGGCAGAGCGCGGATGGAGTCCGCTCTGGCTCACCTTCAGCGCCTTCGCGGCCTCCTTGGTCGCAGCCCGCTTGATCCTTGGCCACCTGCCCGACAGGTTGGGCGGGGCCAGGGTCGCGCTGGTGTGCGTGTTGATCGAAGCGGCCGGCTTGGCCCTCATCTGGCTGGCGCCTGGCCGTGATTTGGCTGCGGTCGGGGCCGCGCTCACCGGCTTCGGCTATTCGCTGGTCTATCCCGGCCTCGGTGTTGAAGCTGTCCGTCGCGCCCCGCCGCAGAGCCGCGGCCTCGCGATGGGGGCCTACACGGCCTGTCTCGATCTGGCGCTCGGATTCGGAAGCCCTGCGCTGGGGCTGATCGCAAGCGGGACCGGGTTGGGTTCGGTGTTCCTGGCGAGCGCGCTCACTGTTTTCTGCAGTGCAGCCATCGCCATACGGCTTCTCTTTTCGGCTTCGACTGGAAAGACCCAGCCATGATCGGAGTGAAACGTTTTGCTGCAGTGATTGTCATATTTTCATTGATGGCTTCGGCAGCGGCGCAAGCGGAGGAAACGAAGATGCAGAAGGATACCCACATGGTCGCTCCGGCTCTCGAAAGATATACGCAAGAGAGGCTTCTCGGCGAGGTGTGGAAGCGTCCGGGCCTTTCGGCGCGCGACCGAAGCATCGTCACGCTCGCCGCCTTGATTGCGCGCAATCAGACGATCGAGATGGCGTTTTATCTCAACCTCGCGCTCGATAGCGGCGTGAAGCCTCGCGAGATTTCGGAGATCATCACCCATCTCGCCTTCTACTCCGGTTGGGCGAACGCCATGTCGGCGGTTGCCGTGGCAAAGGATGTCTTTGTGGCGCGTGGTATCGGCGCCGATCAGCTCCCTGCGGCCTCGCCGCAGCTTCTGCCGCTGAACGAGGCGGCTGAAGCGGATCGCGCGGCGCGCGTCGGCCAGCAGTTCGGCGAGGTCGCGCCGGGCGTTGTCCAGTACACCACCGATATTCTGTTCCGCGACCTGTGGCTGCGTCCCGATCTCGCACCGCGCGACCGGAGCCTCGTCACGGTCAGCGCGCTCGTCGCCACCGGTCAAGTGGCGCAGATTCCCTATCATCTCAATCGGGCGATGGATAACGGCTTGACGCAATCGCAGGCGGCCGAAGCCATCACCCAGTTGGCCTTCTATGTCGGCTGGCCAAACGTCTTCTCGGCTTTGCCGGTCGCAAAGGATGTTTTCGAGAAACGTCCGCATTAGCGGACCTTCGAGGATCGGAGAGAGAATCATGCCGCATGTGATCGTAAAGCTCTATTCAGGGCGGTCCGAACAGCAGAAGAAAAAACTCGCCGCGGAAGTGACCAAGACCGTCATGGCCGCGCTGAACTACGGTGAGGAATCGGTTTCGGTGGGGATAGAAGATGTCGACCCGAAGGACTGGGTGGAGAAGGTTTACAAGCCGGGCATTCTGGCCAAGCCCGAGACGATCTATAAGAAGCCCGGCTATAATCCACTCTGACGCGGGGAAGGCTTCCGACGGTGCTTCAACACCCAAGCGCTAGCTACGGTAGCGCAGTGCGTCGACCAGCAGGGCAAAGGCCGTCGAGGATTGACGCCGGCTGGGGTAATAGAGGTGATAGCCCGACCAGGGCGCGCACCATTCTTCGAGCACTCGCTTGAGACGACCTTTGGCAAGATAGGGCTGCGCCAGATCCTCCGGCACGTAAGCCAGGCCAAAACCAGCCAGCGCGGCGTCGAGAATCTGAAAGATGTCGTTGAAGATGAGTTGACCTTCGACACGCACTCTCAGTTCGCGCCCATCCCGCTCGAACTCCCATGCGTACAGCCCGCCGTAAGTCGGGAGGTGCAGATTGATGCACTTGTGACCGACGAGATCCTGCGGTGTCGTTGGCGGTGTTCGCTTCGCGAAGTAGGATTTCGCGCCGACCACGGCAAAGCGGGTGTCGGGACCGATACGCACCGCGATCATATCCTTGGCGACCTGCTCGCCCCAGCGTACGCCCGCATCGTATCGCTCCGCCGCGATGTCGGTCAGTCCATAGTCGATGGCGATCTCGACCTTGATGTCGGGATAGTTCGCCAGGAATTTCACCAGCCTTGGCCAGACGGCCGACTTGATTGCGTGGTCCCCGGCGGTGATCCGAATGGTGCCGACGGGCTTCTCGCGAAGCGCGCTCAAGGCCTCGAGTTCGGCGTCGATCTCGTCAAATCTCGGCTCGACCGTGCGCACCAGGCGTTCGCCGGCCTCGGTTAGCGAGACGCTGCGCGTCGTCCGCGTCAGAAGGCGGACACCCAGCCGGGCTTCGAGGTGACGAATTGTCTGGCTCAGCGCCGATTGGGATACGGCAAGCTTCGCCGCGGCCTTGGTGAAGCTTCGCTCGTGTCCGACGGCGACGAGGGCCCGAAGGTCGTCCAGGTTTCCACGTTGCATTTATTGATCCTGCTTATAGGTCCTTGCCGATTATAGCGCCTAGTCGCGGCCGGTCTAAGTTCTAAATTCTCGTCATGCAGTTCGACCAGCCTGTCCAACGGACGTGATGATCACCCGGCGGCGTCTTCTCGCGGCCCCTGCGGCGATTGCCGCAATAGCAGCCGCCAATCCGGCGAGTTCTCGCATGGCGGCGGCCAGACCAGACGGAAGGAACGGAACAATGGGCATCAAACGAGCCGGATCGCAGCCGTCGGGCAAGGGACCGGCGGAATATTTCACGGGCTCCGTCCGCGTCGATCCGCTGTTCCAGAACTCTGAGCCCAGCCGCGTCACCGGCGGGCTGGTCACGTTCGAGCCGGGTGCGCGCAGCAACTGGCACACGCATCCGCGCGGCCAGACACTGATCGTGGTTTCAGGCGTCGGCTGGACGCAGTGCTGGGGCGAACCCAAGCAGGAGATCCGGCCCGGCGATGTGATCTGGTGCCCGCCCGGCCACAAACATTGGCACGGCGCAACGGCGACGACCGGGATGTCGCATATCGCGATCCAGGAACACAGCGGCGACGGCAAGGTCGTCGAGTGGCTGGAGCGGGTCAGCGACGAACAATATCTCGGATGAACCTGCGCCTTAGCGAGAGGACTTCGCTGTGAATCTGTCTTTCGAAAACAAAGTTGCCCTCGTCACCGGCGCTGCGTCCGGCATGGGCCTGGCGACGGCCAAGGCCTTCGCCGAGGCGGGCGCGGCCGTAGCGCTCGCCGACGTCAACGAGGCTGCGGTTCGCTCCGCCGCGAGCGAACTGGCCGCCGCTGGCCATAACGCGATCGGCATCCGTTGCGATGTCGCCGACGAGGCCGAGGTGGTGGCCATGGTCGATCGGACCGTCTCCAGCTTCGGACGGCTGGACGCTGCGTTCAACAACGCCGGCATCCAGGTCCCTCCGAGCGACGCAGCCGATGAGGCCGCCGAGCAATTCGATCGCGTGAATGCGATCAATCTGCGCGGGGTGTGGGCCTGTATGAAGCACGAGCTCCGCCAGATGCGCCGGCAGGGGAGCGGCGCGATCGTGAACTGCTCGTCGCTGGGTGGTCTCGTCGGGCTGCCCGGCCGGGCCTCCTACCATGCGTCGAAGCATGGCGTGATCGGACTGACCAGGAGCGCCGCGCTTGAATACGCCCCGCGGGGCATCCGCATCAACGCGGTCTGCCCAGGCACGATCGACACGCCGATGGTCGCGGAGATGCTGGAAAAGCAACCCGACGCGATGAAGGAAATTCTGCAGGATCAGCCTATCGGCCGGCTCGGCCGGCCGGAGGAGATCGCTTCCGCCGTCCTGTGGCTCTGCAGTCCCGGCGCGAGCTTCGTGATCGGTCACCCGCTCGCCGTGGACGGCGGGTTCACCGCGCACTGAACGATGGACTGCAAGGCAAGGAGCTAAACCATGCGAGGCGCTGTTCTCTACGGTCCCGGCGATGTGCGTTTTGAGGAACGTGCCGCGCCCGCCATCCTCAAGCCCACGGATGCCATTATCCGGATCGCGGCCACCTGCGTCTGCGGATCGGATCTCTGGCCCTATCGCGGCCTCCAGGCAACCGCCGGACCGACGCCAATGGGCCATGAGTATTGCGGCATCGTGGAGGAGGTCGGCAGCGCGGTCCGGTCGGTCAAACCCGGCCAGTTCGTCATCGGATCGTTCTTCGCGTCCGACAACACCTGTCCGCATTGCCACAACGGCTATCAGAGCTCCTGCCAGCAACGGGAGTTCGTCGGCGGCGCGCAGGCCCCGGTGCTGCGCGTCCCGCTCGCGGATGGCACCCTGGTGGCGACCCCGAGGATTCCGCCGGACGATCTGATCCCGAGCCTGTTGGCGGTCTCCGACGTGATGGGCACCGGCTGGTTCGCGGCCGAGGCGGCGAATGTGAAGCCTGGCGGCACGGTCGCGGTCGTCGGCGATGGCGCGGTCGGTCTGCTGGGCATTCTGTCGGCCAGGATCATGGGCGCCGGGCGGATCATCGCGATGAGCCGTCATGAGACACGGCAGAAGCTCGCCCTCGCATTCGGCGCCACCGATATCGTGCCCGAGCGTGGCGATGAAGGTGTCGCACGCATCAAGGACATGACCAAGGGAATCGGCGCGGACTCGGTGCTGGAATGTGTCGGCACGAAGGAGTCGATGATGCAAGCAATTCACGCGATCCGGCCCGGCGGGGGCGTGGGTTATGTCGGTGTTCCGCACGGCGTCGAGCTCACGGGCGAGGAACTTTTCTACGCGCATGTTCGCCTCCATGGCGGCCCCGCGCCGGTGCGTCGCTTCCTGCCCAACCTCATCGAGCAGGTGTGGGACAGGAAGATCAACCCGGGCCTGGTGTTCGATCTCAAGCTGCCCCTCGACCAGGTGGCGGAGGGCTACCGGGCCATGGACGAACGCCGCGCGATCAAGACACTGCTGCGCCCGTAGGCCAAGGAGCACCTGCCATGATCCCATGGCCAAAGGACGACCTGCGCAAGATCGCAGAGGCCGACGACTTGCACATCTCCCCGTTCCGTGACGATGGCGTCACCTGCGGCACGCCGACATGGATTTGGTCCGTTGCGGTCGGCGATGCGCTTTATGTGCGCGGTTACAATGGGCAGAACTCGCGCTGGTATCAGGCCGCGTTGCGGCAGAAGGCCGGGCGGATCACCGCCGCCGGCATGACGAAGGAGGTCGGCTTCGAGCCGGTCGATGGACCGGTCAACGACCGCATCGATGACGCTTACCGCGCCAAGTACCGCGGCAGCCCGTATCTCGGCCCGATGATCGGCAGCCGCGCCCGCGCCGCGACGGTCAAGGTCATGCCGCGCGACGCCGATGCCTGATCGTCGGGCCCGGCCGCTGCGCCTGCCGGCGGGGGCGTTCGACATGAGCCTTCAACCGAAGGAAGGCGAATAGAATGCGGAAGCGCAGACTTGGAAGCAGCGACCTTGAGGTCTCGGCTCTCGGGATGGGTTGCATGGGAATGAGCTGGTCCTACGGCCCCCCGAAGGACAAGCAGGAGATGACATCTCTCCTCCATGCCGCTGTCGAACGAGGCGTGACGTTCTTCGATACCGCCGAGGTGTACGGTCCCCTCGCGAACGAAGAGCTTGTGGGTGAAGCGCTCGCTCCCTTCCGCGGGCAGGTGGTGATTGCGACCAAGTTCGGATGGACCCCTGGCCCCGGTGATACGAACCGATGGAGCACGCTGAACAGCCGGCCCGAACACATCAAGCAGGCCGCCGAGGGGTCGCTCAAGCGGCTGAAAGTGGACGCGATCGACCTCTACTACCAGCATCGTGTCGATCCCGACATACCGATCGAGGATGTCGCCGGCGCGGTGAAGGACCTCATCCAGGCGGGAAAGGTCAGGCATTTCGGGCTGTCCGAAGCGGGTGCGCAGACCATCCGCCGCGCCCACGCCATTCAGAAGGTAGCGGCCCTTCAGAGCGAATATTCACTCTGGTGGAGACAACCTGAGGAGACGGTGCTGCCGACCCTCGAAGAACTCGGGATCGGCTTCGTTCCCTTCAGCCCGCTGGGCAAGGGTTTTCTCACGGGTGCGATCAATGCGGACACGAAATTCGACAGTACGGACTTCCGCAGTACGGTCCCTCGCTTCGATCCGGAGAATCGCAGGGCGAACCAGGCCTTGGTCGATCTGCTCAGCGCATTCGCGGCGCAACGGAAGGCGACGCCTGCCCAGATCGCGCTTGCCTGGCTGCTGGCGAAGAAGCCGTGGATCGTGCCGATCCCCGGAACTACGAAGCTGCATCGCCTCGAGGAAAACCTCCGGGCGGCCGACGTCGAGCTGGCCCCCGACGATCTCGGCAATCTCGAAAGCGCTTCATCAAAGATCCAAGTGCAGGGCGCCCGGTATCCCGCATTCCATGAACGGCTCGTCAGCCGGTGAGCGGCCGTTCGCTCGGTAGGGCACGGTTTACCGGAGTCGCCGCGGACGATCGAGTGGGAGTGAGGGATGCCGTCAACCTACGGCTGGAGCGGTGCTGATGCGACCTCAGCCGCGAAGGCCGCGTGCCGGCACCCGCTTTGTGGCCGGCGGTGCCGCTGACGCCAGACGTTCCGGCGCCGTCCCGCATTTAAAAAAACACAGGTCAATCGGGCCGCGAGCATCTAGAGAACCCCCTGCGGAAGTCTAGTTGTGTCGGAAGGGCCGTCATGGCCTCCTTCCATCGTCGGCCTTGTCAGCCGTTCGGCGGGAGAGAGTGCAGAAGAACACAACAGAAACACAAATCCAGGGAGATCGACCATGACCAGGGATCGTGACGACATCCATGACGGGCTTGATCTGACGGCCACGCGGCGCCGGTTGCTGCAGGTGGCACTGGGCGCCGGCGGCGCGGCCGCGCTGGGAGCGGGAGCGCTGGGCGCCTTTCCGGGATCGGCAGCGGCCGCCGCCGGGGGAGGGGCCTTTCCCGAGCACAAGCCGTGGAAGTTCGCCTTCGTCAACCATGTCACGACGAATCCGTTCTTCGTGCCCACCCAGTACGGCATCGCCGATGCCTGTGCGCTGCTCGGCTGCTCCTACCAGTGGACGGGCTCGCAGAAATCCGTCGCCGCCGAGATGGTCAACGCCATGAACACGGCCATCGCCGCCAAGGTCGACGGCATCGCGGTCTGCCTGGTCGACCTGCACGCCTTCAACGATCCGGTGACGAAGGCGCTCGAGGCCGGCATCCCGGTCTTCGCCTACAATGCCGATGCCAAGGGCAATAACCGGCTCGCCTATATCGGCCAGGACCTCTATCTCGCCGGCAAGGCGCTCGGCGAGCGCATCGTCAGCCTGGTGGACGAGGGCGAGGTCGTCGGCTTCATCGCCACGCCCGGGCAGCTCAACATCCAGCCGCGCCTCGACGGTGCGGCCGATGCGATCAAGGCTTCAGGCAAGGCGATCACCTTCACCCAGATCGCCAGCGGACCGACGGTCAACGAGGAGGTGTCCCGCGTCGACGCCTATTATGTCGGCCACAACGATGTGAAGGGCATGTTCGCGGTCGACGCCGGCAGCACCATGGCGGTCGGCAAGGCCATGGAGAAATACGGGCTCCACGCCAAGGGCGTGCGCGCCGGCGGCTTCGATCTCCTGCCCGAGACGCTCGATGCCATCGCCAACGGCCATCTCGACTTCACCATCGACCAGCAGCCCTATCTGCAGGGCTTCTACACGGTGATGGAGATGTTCCTGTTCCAGATGTCGGGCGGCCTGAGCGGCCCGGCCGACATCAACACCGGCCTCAAATTCATCACCAAGGACGGCGTCCAGCCCTACCTGAAGACGCAGAGCCGCTATGAGGGCAATTCGGAGAAACCGATGCTGATCGAGCGCTCCGGCCCGATCGGCTGAGGACGCAACCGATGGACGAGGACGGCCGCGCCCGGCCTTCGCGGACCGGCGAAAGCCTGACCCCTGGCGCTTCGGCGCCGGGGGCGGGCGCCGCCCCACAGCACCGGGCCTGGAGCCGGATCGCGGCGGCCGTCTTCCGCTACCGCGAGGCCGGCATCGTCATCGCCGGCCTGCTGCTGGTGGCCTATTTCCAGTCTTCCAGCGCGGCCTTCCTGTCGCTGGCGAACATCGAGAACCTGATCCAGTTCACCGCGACGACGGCCATCATCGCCGCCGGCCTGGTGATGGTGCTGGTGTGCGGCGAGCTCGACCTGTCCGTGGGCATGGTCTATGCGCTCGCACCCTTCGTCATGTATTTCGCCGCCGACGCCGGCGCGCCGGCCGGGCTGGCGGTGATCGCCGGGCTCGCGGCAGCGGCGCTGGTGGGTGCCGCCAACGGCGTCATCACCACGCTCCTGCGGCTGCCCTCCTTCGTCACCACGCTCGGCATGCTGTTCCTGATCAACGGCTTCACCTTGACCATTTCCGGCGGCTATCCGGTGCAGCCGCAGGCCGGCGCGCTCTTCACCCGGATCTTCGGTGCCGATGCCTGGGTGGAGCTGGCCTGGGCGGTGGCGATCGCGCTCGGCCTGCAGTTCGTGCTGAGGAAGACGCGCTGGGGGCTGCACACGGTCGCCACCGGCGGCAACCCGACCGGGGCGGCCGAGGTCGGCATCAAGCTCAAGGTCGTCAAGACCGGCAATTTCATCCTGTGCAGCGCGCTCGCCGGTTTCGCCGGCATCCTGGACGCCTTCCGCATCGGCTCGATCGATCCGCTGGCCGGCGGCAGCGAGATCATGTTCGCAGGCATCGCCGCGGCGGTCATCGGCGGCACGCTCCTGACCGGCGGGCTCGGCACCGTGGTCGGCGCCTTCCTCGGCGCGCTGGTGCTGGCGATCCTGAAGGACGGCTTCACGCTCCTGGGCGTCAGCGCCTTCACCTTCGACATGATCCTTGGGGCTGCGATCCTGGTGACGATGGCGGTCAACATTCATCTGAGCCGGCTGCGGAATTAGGGAGGCGGATGATGGAACCGGCGGTTTCGGGCGAGCTGCTGCGCGCCGAGCATGTCGCCAAGCGTTTCGGCCAGGTCACGGCGCTGCGCGATGTCAATCTGCGGCTGAACCGCGGCGAGGTGCTGGGGCTCTTGGGCGACAACGGTGCCGGCAAGTCCACGCTGGTGAAGATCCTCACCGGCTACCACCAGCCCACCAGCGGCCAGCTCTATCTGGACGGCGCGCCCGCCAGCTTGCGCTCGGTGGCGCATGCCCGCAGCCTGGGCATCGAGGCGGTCTACCAGGATCTCGCCTTGATCAACGAGCTCAACGTCTATCGCAACATGTTCCTCCAGCGCGAGGCCGTGTGGGGCGGCCCGCTCGGCATCCTCGACGACCGGGCCATGCGGCGCGCGGCGATCGAGCATCTGGAGCGCATGGGCGTCAGCATCCCCTCGGTGGACGCGGAGGTGTCGCGGCTGTCGGGCGGCCAGCGCCAGGCCATCGCGGTCGCCCGCTCGGTCTACCAGAAAGCGAAGATCCTGCTGCTCGACGAGCCGACGGCGGCGATGGGCGCCAAGGAATCGGCCCTGATCCTCGACGTGATCCAGCAGCTGAAGGCGCAAGCGCAGATGGGCATCGTCATCATCGCCCACAACTACGCCCAGATCTTCGACGTCTGCGACCGGATCAACCTCATCGAGGGCGGCGCCATCGTCTTCGACAAGCCCACCTCCGAGACGTCCGTCCAGGAACTGACCGACCTCGTGGTGCGCGAATACCGCAACGCGCGCAAGAGCGTGACGGGGAGCCGGTGACGCATCGCAACTCATCAAGCCCCCTCCCGCAAGGGGAGGGGGCGACAAAGTTCTTGAGCTCCGCAGATTTCGCGGGTGTTGCAGACTCCTGGCAGAATGGCGACGTCCCGGTTTCAAACACCGCCGAGTGACGTGGATTTTGTCGGGCAAGGACAGCTCGGTGTTTGTCGCCTCGCGGGCTTTTGCATTATGCTCGCCCGCTCTCCTCATTTGCATTCGAACCCGTTGCAGGGTCTCCAGTCATCAAGGGAGGGTAAACCATGAAGATCGTCGTCATCGGCGGCACCGGCCTGATCGGCACGAAGACCGTCGCCATTCTGCGCCAGGGCGGCCACGAGGTCGTTGCCGCCTCGCCCAACAGCGGCGTCAACACCATCACCGGCGAGGGCCTCAAGGAGGCCTTGGCCGGCGCGCAGGTGGTGATCGACCTCGCCAATTCGCCCTCGTTTGAAGACAAGGCGGTGCTGGAATTCTTCGAGACCTCCGGCCGCAACCTGCTCGCGGCGGAGGCCGCCGCGGGCGTCCGGCACCATGTCGCGCTTTCCATCGTCGGAACCGACCGGTCGCCCGACAATGGCTATTTCCGCGCCAAGGTCGCCCAGGAGAAACTGATCGAGGCCTCCGGCATCCCCTACACCATCATCCGCTCGACCCAGTTCATGGAATTCCTCCGCGGCATCGTCGATTCAGCCGCGGACGGAAACAAGGTCAGGATTTCGCCCGGCCTGTTCCAGCCCATCGCGTCGGACGACGTCGCTGCCAACGTCGCCGATGTGGCGCTCGCGGCGCCGCGACGCGGCATCGTGGAGATCGCCGGCCCGGAACGGGCGCCGTTCGACGAAATCGTCGCCCGCTATCTGAAGGCGGCCGGCGACCCGCGCGAGGTCGTGAGAGACCCCGAGGCCCGATATTTCGGCAGCCGGGTCGAGGAGCGCTCGCTGGTGCCGTTGGGCGAGGCGCGCCTCGGCCACATCGGTTTCGACGAATGGTTCCGCCGCTCGCAGGCAAAAGCCTGATCCCCGTATCCGCCAACCGAAGGACAGGGCTCCATGAAACGCATCCTCTTTTCACTGCTTGTCGCCACTCTGCCGTTCGCCACCCTGCCGTTCGCCAGCGTCCTTGCGGATGATGCGCCGAAAGAGAAGAACGCCACGGTGACCCTCGTCTACGAGCATGAGCTGCCGAACGTTCCGGGCAAGAGCATCAAGGGCGTGCTCGTCGAATACGGCCCGGGCGGCTACTCGCCGGGTCACACGCATCCCCAATCCGCCTTCATCTACGCGACCGTGCTCGAGGGGGCGATCCGCAGCCAGGTTAATGACGGGCCGGTGACGGTGTACAAGGCCGGAGAGAGCTTCTCCGAGATGCCCGGCGACCGCCACGGCGTCAGCGCCAATGCCAGCGAGACGGAGTCGGCCAGGCTCCTCGCGATGTTCGTGGTGGACACGAACGAGACGGAGCTGACGACCCCGTTCGGGAACTGAAGTTTATGCCTTTCGCGCGGAGATAGGGCGTCGCGAGAAAATGCGGGACGCCAATGCAGCTCTCCGTGTCCTCGAAAACCCGACGTCGCTGCAGAGTGTCTATGACGTGACGTCGAAGCCGCCGGGGACGATCGAATGGGAATGATTTTTACCAAGAGAGAAGATTGATGATTGATATTTTGAAGATCTTTGCGGCCTTGGCTTCGGGCTACCTTCTGGGCAGCCTTAACACAGCCGTGATCGTCGGGAAAATATACGGCAAGGACATCAGCCGTCATGGAAGCAAAAGCGCCGGGCTCACCAACACGCTGAGGGTCCTTGGGAAAACGGCTGCGGTGTTTGTTCTCGCGGGAGATATTTTAAAAGGGATCGTCGCCTGTCTTATAGGGTTGCGCCTCGGCGTCTACGTTCATTCGGGAGAGGCTGTGGATTGCATCAGCCTTTTGGCAGCGGGCGCAGGAGCGGTCATGGGGCATAACTGGCCGGTGTATTTCGGGTTCAAAGGGGGCAAGGGAGCCCTCACGGCAGCCGCCGTGATGTTCATGCTGAACTGGGTCATGGCCCTCATATCCCTTGGATTTTTTGTGACGATCGTCGTTTTGACCCGTTATGTTTCTCTGGGCACGATATCCGCTACGATATTTTTTGTGGCCATTTCATTGATTCCTGTTTTTGGAAATACCTTTTATTTCCAGATATTCGCGTGCCTGATCGCGGTCATGATCATTTTCAAGCATCGGGGAAACATACAAAGGCTGCTTTCAGGAACGGAAAACAAACTTACCTTTTGATTCTTCGCGGCCTTGAGCCTGTCGTCAAAATATAAAAGAAGAGCTTGATGCTTCACCCACGCCGCGCCATCGGCGCCGGCCCCGTCGGCCGCCTTCGCCGGCTGCGTCGCGCGGAGCTGCCGGAAGACACGGTCGATCTGGCGCGTTTTCTGATCGGCAAGCTGCTGGTTCGCGATCGCCGGGGCGTCAGAACCAGCGGCCGGATCGTCGAGACCGAGGCCTATCCGGTCGGCGACGAAGCGGGCCACGCCTTCATCGGCATGACCGCCGCCAATCGGTCGCTCTTCCTGGGGAAAGGGCACGCTTATGTCTATTTCATCTATGGCTCATCCTACATGTGCAACGTTTCGTCCGAGCGGCGGGACATCGGCGCGGGGGTGCTGCTGCGGGCATTGGAGCCGCTGGAGGGGATGTCCGTCATGCAGCGCCGTCGGGGGCAGGCGGCACGGCTGACGGAATTGGCCAGAGGTCCGGGACGGCTCGCGACCGCGATGGCGATCGACCGGCGCTGCGACGGCATCGACCTCTGTGCGGCCGGGCCTCTCTGGCTGGGCGTGGATGAGCGGCGCGCGGTGCGTCCCGCGCGGAGCGTCCGCATCGGATTGACGAAGGAAGCCCATCGGCGGCTTCGTTTCTACGAGCGCGGCAACGTCCATGTCAGCGGCCCGCGCAAGCTGCGGCGTTAGCGCGGCCGCAGGTGCGCAACCGGCCCGAAGATGATACTCATTCGGTTCCCACGATTCGTTTCCCCAGGAGCTTCATCCATGATTCGATTGACGCGCAGGGCCACCCTGGCTCTCGCCGCCTTCAGCCTGCTCGCGACCTCACTCTCGGCGACGGACGGCAAAGCCGACCCGGCGGACGGCAAAGCCGAGGGCACGCTGACGGTGAACGGCAAGACCGTGAAGGTGGCCTATGCCTATGCGCGGCAGGTGCCGGGCTTCTTCGACGCGAACACCAAGGACACCCAGGTCATCGTGAGCGACGTGCCGCTGGAAGGGGAGGCGCTGACGGACGATTTCGTCCGCATCGGCCTGGCCAAGGAGGGCAAGCTCCATGCCTTCGAGATCACCATCGACGCGACGGGCACGCCGGTCTCGACCGCCTGGCGCCATGACGGCTTCAACGGCCCGATGCCCAGCGGCCTCTCCAGCGCCGACGTCTTCACGAAGAAGGTCCTCGACGACAAGCTCGTGGAAGGCAGCTACAAGAGCGCGGCGGAAGAGGAGTTCTTCGGCAATACCTATGAATTCGACGTGACGTTCCGGGCGACCGTCGCGCATTGAGCCGCCGAAGGGTCGGCACGAGAGCGGCGCAACGGTGCCGTCAAGCGCAGGGTGCGCCGCCACCCCTTCCCGGAACCGGGCCTCGCCATCCGCGTAAAGGGCGACATCGATAGGGAGAAGCTCGATCTGCTGCGGAAGGCCGACGCGATCTGGCAGGCCTTTGCCGTGCTGCTGCCGGTGCGCACGGTCGGCGTGATGGGCGATGATTGCTCTGCGCCTTGCGCGCCGTCACCTCGACCGACGACATGACCGCCGACGTCGCCCCCTTCCCGATGGATTTCCTCGGCTGCGCCTCGGCGCGGATCGTCAACGAGGTACAGGGGATCAATCACGTGGTCTAGGGCGTGACGTCGAGACCGCCGGGGACGATCGAGTGGGAGTAGGGCGGGGAGGTTTGTGGCGTGGTTCTGGATGGCCGGAAAACTCACTATGATGTCCGACCGAAGTTCTTAATTCCAGGGATCTCCAGAAGTTCTACAATATCCGCGTGGAATTTTTCGCTTGTATTGAATTCGATCGGTGCTGCTTTCTGCACCGATCGATGAGCGCAATTTTTACTCCGAATGACCTGAGCCCCTTCTCTCATCCAGCGATAGAGAGAGTCCGTTCGTCATTATATCATGTCCGGCTCTCTGGTGCAAAGGGACGGGGCGCGGAGCCCTCGAGCGCGCGCAGCGTCCCGTCCCGTTGCATCGCGGGGGCGCTGAGCGTGGCATAGATCGCCGGCGGCAGGTTACCGATCGCGCTATGCGGCCGCACGGTGTTGTAGTCGGCCTGCCAGGCCGCCAGGGCCGCGCGGGCATGGGCGAGCGAGGTGAACAGTGTCTCGTTCAACAGCTCATCCCGGAGCCGGCCGTTGAAGCTCTCCACGAAGGCGTTCTGGGTCGGCTTGCCGAGCGCGATGTAGTGCCAGCCGACCCCGGTTTCCTGCGACCAGCGCAGGATGGCCATGCTGGTCAGCTCGGTGCCGTTGTCGGAGACGCACATCGCCGGCCGGCCGCGCCGGACGATGAGAGCGTCGAGTTCCCGGGCGACCCGGCGGCCCGGCAGCGAGGTATCGGCCACCAGGCACAGGCATTCGCGGGTGAAGTCGTCGACCACGGCCAGGATCCTGAACCGCCGCCCGTCGGTGAAGCTGTTGCTCAGGAAATCCAGCGACCAGCGCTGGTTCGGCCCCTGCGGCAGGGCGATCGGCGCCCGGGTGCCCAGCGCCCGCTTGCGTCCGCCGCGCCGACGCACCTGGAGCCGTTCCTCGCGATAGAGACGGCGCAGCTTCTTGTGATTCATGTGAATGCCTTCCCGCGTCAGCAGGACCCGCAAGCGCCGATAGCCGAAGCGCCGCCGCACGGCGGCCAGTTCTCGCAGCCGCCGGCGCAGCCCCTCGTCATCCGGCCTGGTGGAGCGGTAGCGCACCGAGGTCCGGTCCGCTCCGATCACATGACACGCCCGCCGTTGGCTCACCCCGTGATCCTGGCACAGGTGCGCCACGGCCTCCCGTCTGGCGGCGGGCGTCACCATTTTTTTGCGGCGATGTCCTTCAGCATGGCGTTGTCCAGCATCGCCTCCGCCAACAGCTTCTTCAGCTTGGCGTTCTCCTCCTCCAGCGTCTTCAGCCGCCGGGCCTCGGATACGTCCAGGCCGCCGTATTTCGCTTTCCATTTGTAGAATGTGGCGCCGCTGATCGCGTGCTTGCGGCACACCTCCGCCGTCGCCGCACCCGCCTCCTGCTCCCGCTGGATTCCAATGATCTGCTCTTCGCTGAACCGTGACCGCTTCATCGTCCGTCTCCCTTCTTGGAGCGGACTCTACCCAAACCTGGAGGAGTTTGCGGGGCTCAGGTCACAAGCCATTTCGGGTGCTTGCTGCGCTAAAATACGTCGCCGAAAATAAGCGACTTCAATTGATCACCCTGTTCTGAGATCAAGCGGCAATGATAGCGCGCACCTCGGTCAAGAGGAGCGGCGATAGTCCAAGCGTATCCAACGGCCTCCCTCGCAACCACTGGAGCGCGCCAGCCACATCAAGATCTTTGCGGGCTGAAAGTTCGTTGAGCTTCATTGCGGTCACGCGTGAGAGGCCCAGCGAGATAAAGCTAATCATTGTTTTGTCGGAAGCACCAACCTCAAGATAGAGCGGCAGGGCAGGGATGGTGGGGGTAAGTTCCGCCATCCCTGCAACATCCAGCGCATAGACCAAAAGCGTGCTATAGCAGCCGAAGAGGCGAACCGCCTGGAAACGAATTTGTGTTTCGATCAAGTCGAGTGTATCACGGATAGTTGTCCGAATGATTTTGCCTGGGTTGTGAATGATTTGACTTTCAATTATTTGGGGAAGTGAAATACCCTGCATCCATTTAAGCGCTATCAATGCGTGAAAGCGATGCAGACGCCTAGATGTATCAATTTGCAAAACGATCTCATGACACATTTCCAAGATGTCAGCATAAGATTGGAAGGCCTCATTCTCGCGAGGATGCCGGGGAATCAGGAGCTTCGCCGCCTCGGCCCCCTGAGCGATGCTTGCCTGCAGGCGAGTAAAAAGCCGCTGCTGCTTATGCGCCGAGATGTTTGGCGTGCGCCGAATAACTTCTGACGGAATGGAGACCATGCTATCGGCGGTCGTGAGTGCTGTGAGCAGAGCCGCTGCTTGAACGTTGTCAGCGGTGATACCAATCCGTGCGAGCGTCGTTGCCAGTTCTCCTCGCTTATGATCGGAGTAGAGCCGAACAAATGCTGTCTCTAATGTTGGCTCATCACGACTCCCTGCCTTCGTCTGATTGGTAATGATTGTAACGAGTTGAGTTTGATGATCTTTCACACTGCTCTCGATGGCAGGCACCACCACGGTGTCTTTCGGGCCATCCAACGGTTTCTTTTTCCAATTCTCATAGTCGATCAAAAAGATGTTGCCTTGAAACTCGCGCCGCAGTCTGCCCGCGCGTCCCGAAAGGTTCCAAAAGTCTGTCGATTCAAGCGGCCTTGTGCGCCCTTTCTCCGGAGCGCACATGAATATGTTCTTGGCGGGTAGGTTTACACCGTGAAGTAGGGTGCTGGTACATACAAGAAAATCAATGTGCCCCGCCGACACGGCTGCTTCCACTGCGCGGCGTAGTTGAGTGGGGATGTTAGAGTAGTGGAATGCAATACCGCGCTTCACACACTCAGCTAGGACGTAGCTTGGATGCACGGCCTCACGAGCCAGGTCAGATAGCGCCAACTGTTCGGTAGTGGGCTTCCTGTCGGAGAAAAGGTCAGCAAGCTGGATCGCAATCTGCTCGGCTTCGGCGGCACCATTGGCGTAGACGATGTTGGACTGCCCAAGCCCAAGCCTAGCAGCAACGTGAACCAGCTTATCGATGCGCCCTGCAATAGTCTGGTCTAGCTGGAGGCTGGCTACCTCGGTTGGTGCGGCCGTACCGTCGCCGGTACTATTTATCGTTATTAGCCCTTTGATCGCAGAGTCGATTTT
>JBOHIT010000356.1:0-7046 GCA_050726155.1 Bradyrhizobium sp. | reverse complement strand
AGGCCAAGGCCGGCTATTCCAAGTTCAACAACCCGGCGTCGCGCTTCGCCCTGACCGGCGTGTTCGTCGCCAAGACCCCGGCAGGTGACGTCCGCGTCGCCGCCACCGGCGCATCGCAAAACGGCGTTATGCGGGTACCGGCAATCGAGGCGGCACTGAAGGCGAACTGGTCGGCAAGTGCGCTCGACAGCGTCAAAATCGCAGACACCGGCTTGCTCGCGGATATCCACGGCTCCGCCGCCTATCGCGCCAACCTGATCAAGGTGATGGCGCAACGCGCGGTGACCGCGGCGGGTTAAAAAATGGATTTCGAGGCCGCCGCGCGCAAGACTGAAGTGGCGGCGTAACCAAGGGTCAACCGGCTTCTCCCAAACTCCGAGGGCAGTCTGCCCTCGACTTTTTTCCACTCGCCTGCTTGGCGTAACAGCGCGATGGAGGCCCGAGACGCAAAGACACAAAAGGGCTTGCGCCCCACCCCGGCGAACTGGCGGCAAGCATCTGCTTCCAGCGCCGTCAAACAACTAACCAAAGCGAGGAACCATGGCCTGGAAAGCACCGAAAATCGTCGAAGTCCCGGTCGGACTGGAAATCAATATGTACGCGTCTGCCTCTTTGAAGAAGTAACTTCCTCTGCCGTCACCCGCCTCGAAATCCCGCGGGCGACGGCAGATCCCCGCGAGAGATTGGACGAATGGCCAGTCATCCTTCCCTCTCCCGCCGAACAGCGATGATCGGGGGGCTTTGTCTTTGTTGCCTGCCAATGCTCGCGAGAGCCGGAGCGGGGGAATCGCGCGCAGCGGCCGTCACCGAGGTACAATCCGGCATTTTCGTCCGACGAGGACTGGACGAGGATGCATCCCCGGGGAACCTCGACGCGATCGCTAATCTTGGTTTTGTGGTCGGCCGCGATGCGGTCGCTGTCATCGACCCCGGTGGCAGCCTCGATGACGGAAGGCGGCTTCGGCTTGCAATCCGCGAAGTAACGCATTTGCCGATCCGGTATGTCGTGATGTCGCACATACATCCCGATCACATTTTCGGCGCGGCAGCATTCAGCGAGGACGTCCCGGTTTTTATCGGCCACGTCAGCTTGCCGGGACAGCTCGTCCAGCGTGGCGAGTTCTACCGGCGGGGCCTGCAGCGCGTTCTAGGCGGTGCCCCGGTCGATCGCCCGCTCATTCCGACTAGCCTGGTCGAGAATCGTTCGGAGATCGATCTCGGCAATCGCCTGCTCACCCTGCACGCGCATCGACCAGCTCATACCGCGGGTGACCTCAGCGTTATCGACCGTCAAACCGGCATCCTGCTTTCGGGAGACTTGCTGTTTGTCGGCCGGGTTCCCGTGCTGGACGGTGACCTCAAAGGCTGGCTTGCCGAACTCTCTTTACTGGACGACGCGGGCATAACACGCGTCGTGCCCGGACACGGGCCGGCGCTCGTCGACTGGCGTGATGCGGCAGCCGTGCAGCGGCGCTACCTAAAGGCGCTGCTCGACGATACGCGGACGGCTATCGCCAAGGGTTTATCGATTGAGGATGCGGCGGGCCTGGTCGCGCAGTCGGAGCGAGAGAATTGGTTGTTATTTGATGCCTACCACCCTCGAAACGTCATCGAAGCATATCGCCGCCTGGAATGGGAACGATGACGGGAGCAATGCGCATCTTTGGCATGGTTGTGCTCCTGCAGGTGGCCTTAGTCGCCGGGCCGTTACTTGCAAACGAGGATTTGCCCGAAGAGCCGACTGGCTATTGGCAGGGTCCGATGAATGGCAGGGTGCCCGCGACCATCAGTGGCGGCATCGTCCTTAATGCCGAAGAGTTGGCGCCGATGCTGCGCGAGAAGCAATCTGTCCTTATTGATGTCCACCCGGCACCAAGGAAACCTGCCGAGCAGACCACGCCTTGGTTGCCTACGCCTCATAAGGACATCACCGGCAGCGTCTGGATACCCGGCGCGGGTTCCGGCGTCATCTCAGCGACCATGGAGCAGTATTTTCGCGACCGGCTCGGCGAACTCACCGGCCTCGATCGCGACAGAATGATTGTGTTCTACTGCCGGCCCGACTGCTGGGCGAGTTGGAACGCCGCCAAGCGCGCGATCGCGATGGGGTACCGCCGGGTTGGCTGGTTTCCCGGCGGTGTTGAAGCCTGGCAAAAAGCTGGACTACCGACCGAAACCGCTTCGGCCGAAGGTCCGGCCGCACAATAGGGTTTGACGAACCTGCAGGGAAGGAACGAAGCGATGGATCGCATTACGAAGCTGTTGATGGTTGGCGGATTTTTACTTTGCGCTTCCGTAGTATCGGTTAGCGCTCAGGACGATATCGCCGAGCAACAGGCGCGCTGGCGAGAAGTTGCGAGTTCTATCTTTGGCGAACGCGCCATCGACGACGGCAGCGAGGTGGTGAAGTTGACCACTCCGGTACAAGCGATGGATGCATCGCTTGTACCGATATCGGTCGAGCTAATCGGTGCCATCCCCGTTGTTGCGCTGTCCGTGGTGATCGACAACAATCCCAGCCCGCTCGCCGGCACCTTCCGTTTCGGCTCGGCATTTGTGCGGCAACCGCTCAAGATGCGGGTCCGTGTCAACGAGTTCACGCTGATCCATGCCATCGCCGAGGCCGCAGACGGCAAGCTCTACGCGGTCGCACGCTACGTCAAGGCAGCCGGGGGGTGCTCCGCGCCGGCCGGCACTCAATCGGCAGAAGCGCTGGCTCGGATCGGAAAAATGCAGTTGCGGCGCGAACGAACGGCCGACGCCAGCGTTGTGCCAAGCCAACTTCTGATCAGCCACCCTAACTTCAGCGGCATGCAACAGAATCCTACAACTGGTGAGTACACCCCCGCCCGCTTTCTCGAACGGATCTCGGTCAGCGTTGGCGGCAGAAAGGCATTCGATCTCGACACGGGAATTTCGCTAAGCGAGGATCCCGCTATCTCCTTCACCTATCTCGGCACCGGGGAAGTCGAAGTGACCGCGCGTGACAGCTCCTCGGCACAATTCTCGCAGCACTTTCAGCCGCTCAATTAGTACGCGTCCTAAACGACCTTGGAAAAATTCGCAAAGAATTCGTCCGCCAGCTTTTTAGCGGCGCCGTTGATCAGGCGCTGCCCAAGCTGCGCCAGCCTGCCACCAATCTGCGCCTCGACCTGGTAGCTAAGCAGGGTGCCCCCGTCTTTTTCGACGAGTCCCACCGTCGCCCCGCCCTTGGCGAAGCCGGCCACGCCCCCCTCGCCCTCGCCGCTGATCCGATAGCCGTTCGGCGGGTCGAGATCGGTCAGCACGACGCGCCCCTTGAAGCGGGCCGACACTGGCCCAACCTTCATCTTGGCTACGGCAACAAATCCATTCTCATTCGTCTTCTCCAGCACTTCACAACCGGGGATGCATGCCTTCAGCACGTCTGGATCATTCAATTTTTCCCACACCACCCCACGCGCAGCCGGCAGCTGAACCTCACCATTCATCGTCATCGCCATGAACGTTTCCTCGATGTTTCCCGCTGCCGCTTGGGTAGATCACTTCAGGAAGTATTTACATAGCACCTTGGAAGTAGCCGTGTTCGAGGTACGCGCTGATACCGATTTAGCCATTATTCCCGTGCAGCAATCGACCAAAACAAAGTTGCCGATTAATCTCACGACTGCCAACGTGTTGGGGATCACGGTGCCAACGATTGTGCTTGGCCGCGCCGACGAGGTCATCGAATAGGCCAGCGACTTCCGGCTTTGGCAGCGAGTTCAACCGATCGCTGCAACACATTCTGCGAACTTCTCAGCCGGCGTCTGATAGAGCAAGGTCTTTCTCGAGCCTTCATTGAGCTGCCGTGCGATGGCACTGAGCTTGACCTGGCAGTGCAAAGACAGATCGGTGCCACGCGGAAGATACTGGTGCAGCCATCTGTTGGTGTTCTCGTTTGACCCGGGCCGCCACGGAGATCGGGGATTACAAAAGTAGACCTCGACCTCGGTCGCCAATGTCAGGCGCTGATGGTCGGCAAGCTCTTTGCCTCTGTCCCAGGTCAGCGACGGTAAAGTTCCATTTTTGCACTCTTGTTTGCCTGCGTATCAGCGAGCAGCACGCCGGATCGGCCAAAATCTCACGGTAGGTCATACCGGCGCGACGAATGTGACCGCTCTTTTACCTAAGCCTTGGCCAGCGGAAGCTTGAAGGAGAACACGGCCCCGCGGGCGCGGTTCTCGGCCCAGAGTTCGCCGCCATAGCTTTCAAGGATCGTTCGCGCGATCGGGAGTCCCAGCCCCGTTCCTTGCGGTTTGGTCGTGACGAATGCATTGAAAATGCTGGCCAGCTTGTCGTGGGGGATACCCGCGCCGGAGTCGGATATTCGGGCCTCGACGTCGCCGGTATCAGCCAGATCTGTTCGGATCGTCAGATTATGCGGGCTGGCCACTCCCTCCATCGCATCCACGCCATTCATCACGAGGTTCATGAGGACTTGCTGCAGATGAATCGGATCACACCGCACCCGTAACGGCTCGGGCGCGAGAATGGTACGCAGGGTCACTCCCCGCCTTGTAATTTCAGGAGACAGAATTTTGACGACGTCCCGCACGGAATCGTTCAAATCGAACGTTCGCAAATCGGATTCCGTCCTATTGTTCAGCAAATTTCGCAACCCGCCGATGATGTCGCTGGCCCGCTGTTCGTCCCGGACGATGTCGGAAAGGATCTCGCCGAGCTGTGCAACGTCAGGCGGGTTCGCCTTCAGTAGCAGCTGCGCAGCTTCGGTATTGCTCAAAATCGCTCCGAGCGGCTGGTTGAGTTCATGCGCTATGGATGACGACAGGACGCTGGCGGTTGTAACGCGGTTCAAGCGGACCACTTCCTGACGACGACTGTTGGCCTCGGCCTGCGCGACATGGCGCCGGCGCCGCTCGACCAGCAGCAATCCAATGATACCGGCCTGCAGCAGGATAGCAGCCGTAACAGCCGACACTTCCAGCCGATATTGCTCCCACACGCTCGGCACGCGAAACATTACCTGACTGCCTGGCGGCAATTGGCTTTCGCTGATGTTCCAGCGCTTCAGCTCTCTCCAATCGTATCTCGGCGATGCAGCGCGGATCGGAGGCGTCTTGATGCTGCCCGGCGACTCTCCGCCCAGAATGCGCACGGCAACTGCGGCGGTCTGCCGGCTGACGTCGGATATATCCGTCATCCGGCCGCCGACGATCCCTCGGCCGAAGAACGTGTCCTGTTCTGAAAAGATCGGGGCATTGGCGACCGCGTGAATCCGTTCCAGGGCTCGACCGCCCTCGTGCACCACGCCGGCGGCGTCCACCAACATCTGCGCGTAAGCAATGACGGTCCGGGGTGGCAGGACAGCCACCTGCTTGAGGATCTCTTCCAGTGACAGTTCATTGGAATAAGTGATCTCGACCCGGCTCGTGAGCGGTTGGAGGGCCTTGCGAATCTCCACCAGCCATTGCCTCTCGATCGGAGAATCGCCGTGCACGATGAAAACCCTGGTCGTCTCCGGAACCAGCTTCAATATCTGGTCGACCGTTCCGAATACGTCGATAGATACGGAGACCATCGCATCGGTCGCCGGTGCGTTCGGAGAAATCCGCTGCTCGAGGGCCGCGTACAAGGTCGGGACCGAAGGAAAAATCCGCTGACGGTTTTGCTGAAAGAATCGAGCCGCGGGACCGCCGATCGTCACGATCAGGTCGAGCTTGCGCTCGGAAAATATCGCGTTCAAATAACTGACAAAGGCGTCTTCATTCCCGTCGGGGAAGCGGGCCGTCGACAGCGAGGCCTCGAAGATATCGATGGGATCTTTCGACTGAAGCCTCAACTGTTCGCGGATATATCTTGCGTAATCATCCCACGGCGAAAAATCCCGGCCGACAGAATGAACAATCAGCACCCGCTTTGGCTGGGAAAACGCGGCACCGGTCATCGCCAGCAACAGAACGATCGAGCTGAAGAGTATTCGAGCTATCATGCGATAAGGCGGCCGTTTGCGCGGGATGTCACTCTATGATGACCTGGAACCCACCCTACTCGACTTGCCCGGAGTCCGGGAGAGCAATTATGACAATCGGCCTCGGGCTACAATTCGGGCCATTGCGCAAGGAATTGGTCGCCATTCCTCAGGGAATCCTGCCTCAGGGAATCCTGCCGATGGCATCGATGAGCAGTTTTGACAGAAACGGTTTCTTCAAATACGCAACGCAGCCCGCGTCGAATGCCTCTTGCCGGGTGACCTCATTATCGATGCCCGTCATTATGATGACCGGTAATTCCCTACCTGATGCGATCAATTGCCGTTGCAGGTCGATGCCTGAGATTCCGCCAAGGTGAATATCCAGCAGCAAACAATCCGCTTCGCACTCGGCATGGGCCTCCAAAAACGACTCCGCCGATGCAAACGTCCGGACATGGAAGCCATGGGCCGACAAAAGGCGGTTTAGACCTTGCAGCAAGCTGGGATTGTCATCGACGACAGCTATGGTGCGCATGACGAAACGATCATCGGCTGTTTGCAGTTATCCCCTCGGCAAGAAAAGTAGTCCCAGATCAGATACGAGCCGCGATCAGATTGGTTCCAGCGCGCGGCCTGCAAACAGCAGTTCCGCACCGATGTCCTTTTGGCACTATGCAAAATCCGCCGCTGTGGCAAGGGCGCCCAGCCTGTTGTAACGGCAAACCGCCAGATTTCAGGGCTTCATTTCAATCCCCAGCTTCGCCCGCATGTCCTTGAACACGACGGCGATGGCCTCGATGATCAATTTGCCCGGGTTCGCTTTGCAATAGACGATGACCTCGTGCTCGGCCTCTTTTGATTTGACGATATCCATATAATGCTTGCGAGCCAGTCCGTTGTACCAGCCGCTATACCAGGCCGTCAGCCGGTCGGCGTCGCCCTGCCAGGTCCCGGCGAGTTGAGCGCATGTCAGTTTCTGGACATTTAAAAACCCGTTGGCGTCGGCATAGGTACTGAGATCGACCTGGGCGCGTGCCGCTGGAATTGCCACCGAGGAAAGCACCGCCGCGAGAATCAGGCATCTGTGCATGTT
>JBOHIT010000355.1:0-2462 GCA_050726155.1 Bradyrhizobium sp. | reverse complement strand
GGATGGGGCCGGTTCAAACAACTCACAAAAAAAGGGAGTGTCTCGCATGGGCGTCAGCGTGGGCGTGCTCGATCATTTCAACATCCGGACCCGGAATCTCGCCGACACGGTCCGCTTTTACGAGGATATCCTGGGCCTGGAAAAGGGTGCCCGGCCGAACTTCGCCTTCCCCGGGGCGTGGCTGTATTCGGAGGGCAAGGCGGTGGTGCACCTGGTCGATATTTCCAAGACCGAGGAGCCGCAAAAGCCGGATTCCGGCGTGGTTCATCACGTGGCCTTCGCCAGCACGGGATTTGCCGGCATGCAGCAGCGGTTGAAGTCCAAAGGGACCGAATTCGACTCGCGTCAGGTTCCCGGCGGCGACCTCTGGCAGATCTTCGTCACCGACCCCAATGGCGTGATGGTCGAATTGAACTATGAGGCCGCCAAAGAGGGCGGGGTGGTGGCGGCCCCGGCCGAGCGCCGGGATGATGTCGGAGCGAGGTAGCCTTTTGGGCTGCGACGCTTTAAGGAGGCCCCGGTCCTGATTGCCTTCAGGACCGTTAGGACTCCAGGAGACACGTCGTGAGCGTCACGCAGCAACAGGTTCTCGATGCCTTGGCCAAGGTGACCTCGCCGCGCGGCGTCGCCTTGACCAACGCCAATGTGCTGTCGGCGATCACAGCTTCCGACGGCAAGGTGTTCTTCTCCATCAACGTCGATGCTGCCGAAGCTCGCGCGTGGGAAAGCGTGCGCGCGCAGGCGGAAGCCGCCGTTCGCGCCATTCCCGGCGTCAGCGTCGCGATGATCGCGCTGACGGCCGAGCGCAAGCCCGGTGCGGCGTCTTCGCCGTCACCCGGTGCCGCGCCTTCGCGCTCACCCGGTGCCGCTCCGGCTCCGCCGGCGCCGCATCAGCATCGCCATTCGCACGGCGTGCAGCCGGTGTCGGCGCACAAGCCGCCGCAAAGTCCGGCGTCGCCGATGTCCAAGCAGGCGGAAATTCCGGGCGTTGCTGCCGTGATCGCGGTGGCGTCGGGCAAGGGCGGCGTCGGCAAATCGACCACCGCGCTCAATCTCGCGCTGGGCCTGCGCGACCTCGGCCTGCGCGTCGGCCTGCTCGATGCGGATATCTACGGCCCGTCGGTGCCGCGGCTGACAGGGATCCACGAAAAGCCGAAACTGAACGACGATCGCAAGATGATTCCGATCGAGCGTTTCGGTCTGTCGATCATGTCGATTGGTTTCCTGGTCGAGGAAGAAACCGCGATGATCTGGCGCGGACCGATGGTGATGTCGGCGATCACCCAGATGTTGCGCGACGTGGCGTGGGGCACGCTCGATATTCTCGTGGTCGACATGCCGCCGGGCACCGGCGACGCACAGCTGACGCTGGCGCAGAACGTGCCGCTGAAGGGCGCGGTCATCATCTCGACCCCGCAAGACCTCTCGCTGATCGACGCGCGGCGCGGCCTTGCGATGTTCAGGAAGGTCAACGTGCCGGTGCTCGGCATCGTCGAGAACATGAGCTATTTCCAGTGCCCGGAGTGCGGCACCCGGTCGGACATATTCGGTCATGGCGGGGCACGGCACGAGGCCGAGCGGCTGGGCGTGCCGTTCCTGGGCGAAATCCCGCTGCATATGTCGATTCGCACCACTTCTGACTCCGGTAACCCGGTGGTGGCGAGCGAGCCGGATGGCCCGCACGCGGCGATCTATCGTGAGATCGGTATCAAGGTCCGGGACCAGCTGCAGGGCGCCACCGCGGCCGCCTGAGGCCCGATTTCCTTCGTTCCTGCGACTTTCGTTTAATCAGTGCAGTCATGCCTTTGTCGCGTATTCCCTAGGCAAGTTTCCGTGTTAAAGCGCCCCCGCCAAAGCGCCCCGGAATGTGTGGATTCGCCCCTCCGGAGGGCCTGCTTGCGGAATTGGGAAACGCCCCCGCCTTTAAGGAGATGCCTGAATGAAGCGTCGTGATTTTTTGAAAGTTTCAGCGGCCGGTGCTGCCGCGACTGCCGTTGCCTCGCCGGCGATCGCGCAATCCTCGCCTGAAATCAAATGGCGCTTGACGTCCAGCTTCCCGAAGTCGCTCGACACGATTTACGGCGGTGCGGAGCAGATGTCGAAATATGTCGCCGAAATGACCGACAACAAGTTCCAGATCCAGGTCTTCGCGGCGGGCGAAATCGTTCCGGGCCTGCAGGCGCTCGACGCCACCTCCAACAACACCGTCGAGATGTGCCACACCGTTTCCTATTATTACGTCGGCAAGGATCCGACCTTTGCGATCTATGCGTCGGTCCCGTTCGGCCTGAACGCGCGCCAGCAGAACTCCTGGTGGTACCAGGGCGGCGGCGAGGAGCTCGGCAACGAGTTCTTCAAGAAGTTCGGCGTGATCGGTTTCCCCTGCGGCAACACCGGCACGCAGATGGGCGGCTGGTTCCGTAAGGAGATCAAGACGGTTGCCGATCTGTCGGGCCTGAAAT
>JBOHIT010000354.1:0-5823 GCA_050726155.1 Bradyrhizobium sp. | reverse complement strand
ACGTCGATCCACAGCCGCGGCGTCTCGCCCTGGCTGACGCCGCGGTCGAACAGGTCGACCTTTTCGGGAATCTGCGCAAACAGCGGATCAAGCGCCTCGTTCATGATCTCGAGCCGCGCCACTTCGGCGTCGCGCAGTTCGACGACGACGCCGGTGCGATCCGCGGCCTCGATCCGCGCCTTGCGCAACGCGTCGCGCAGCCGCGTCGGTTGCGGTTCGGAGGCTGCGGTACTCGGTACGTCTGACATTTGCGGCCCGCCTTTCCTGAAGGGTTGGCGGCGGTTAACCTATCAGTAACCATGTTTTCCGCAAAGGTCGTTTGTTTCCAATGACTTAGATTTTGGTTGAAAAGCCGGCTTCCGGCTCAAAAGCCTGACGGCACCACCCGGAAATCCGGATGGGGCCGCCAGGGTGCTCGCTTATCAAGTCCTTGGACGTTTCTTCTATTTGGTCGGCAGCAGCCGCTTACGCCGAGCCTTAAGCTGAGACTCGGGACGGCTCTTCCACGATGGAGAAGCGCACGCCGGCCTTGTGGCGGTTCTCTTCCGAGACCGTCTTCCAGGCTTCCTCGGCTTCCTTGCGGCTCTTGAACGGGCCCTGAACTTGAGCCGAACCTTCCACGAGCTTGTGGAAGTTCATCGACCCGAACTCGCCGCCAATCACCCAGAAATTGCTCTTTGTCATGACTCTTCTCCTGCTGTTGAACGGCGGTTAGCCGAACTGGTTCATCGTGTTGTGGGTGCCGCCCGCCTTCAGAGCGGCTTCACCGGCGAAATATTCCTTGTGCTCGTCTCCGATGTCGGAGCCGGCCATGTTCTGATGCTTGGCGCAGGCGATGCCCTGACGGATCTCAGCGCGCTGAACATTCTTCACATAACCCAGCATGCCCTGCTCGCCGAAATACTCCCTGGCGAGGTTGTCCGTCGACAGCGCCGCCGTGTGATAGGTCGGCAACGTGATCAGATGGTGGAAGATGCCGGCACGCTTGGCCGAATCGGCCTGGAAGGTGCGGATGCGCTCGTCGGCTTCGATGGCCAGCGGCGTATCGTCATATTCCACCTTCATCAGGTCGGCCCGGTTGTACTTGCTGACATCCTTGCCGGCTTCCTTCATCGCATCGTACACTTGCCAACGGAAGTTGAGTGTCCAGTTGAACGAGGGCGAGTTGTTGTAGGCCAGCTTGGCGTTCGGAATGACCTTGCGGATGCGATCGACCATCTTGGCGATCTGTTCGATATGCGGCTTCTCGGTCTCGATCCACAACAGGTCGGCGCCGTTCTGCAGCGAGGTGATGCTGTCGAGCACGCAGCGGTCTTCGCCCGTGCCGGCACGGAACTGGTAGAGGTTGCTGGGAAGCCGCTTCGGACGCATCATCTTGCCGTTCTGGTTGATGATGACGTCGCCATTCCGGGCGTTGGCGGCCGTCACTTCTTCGCAGTCGAGGAAGCTGTTGTACTGATCACCGAGGTCGCCCGGCTTGTGGCTGACGGCGATCTGCTGCGTGAGACCGGCGCCGAGCGAGTCGGTGCGGGTCACGATGACGCCGTCTTCGACGCCGAGTTCGAGGAAGGCATGGCGGCAGGCCCGGATTTTCGCCAGGAACACCTCGTGCGGCACCGTCACCTTGCCGTCCTGGTGACCGCACTGCTTTTCGTCGGAAACCTGATTTTCGATCTGCAGGGCGCACGCGCCTGCTTCGATCATCTTCTTGGCGAGCAGATAGGTCGCCTCCGCATTGCCGAAGCCGGCGTCGATGTCGGCGATCACGGGCACGACGTGGGTCTGGAAGGTGTCGATCTTTTCGATCAGCGCCTTTTCCTTCGCCTTGTCGCCGGCCTTGCGGGCCGCGTCGAGGCTGCGGAAGATGTCGTTGAGCTCACGGGAATCCGCCTGGCGCAGGAACGTGTAGAGCTCTTCGATCAGGGCGGGCACCGAGGTCTTCTCGTGCATCGACTGATCGGGAAGCGGTCCGAACTCGGAGCGAAGCGCCGCGATCATCCAGCCGGAGAGGTACAGGTAGCAGCGATCGGTGGTGCCGAAATGCTTCTTCACCGAGATCAGCTTCTGCTGCGCGATGAAGCCGTGCCAGCAGCCGAGCGACTGGGTGTATTTCGTGGAGTCCGCGTCATAGGCGGCCATGTCGCTGCGCATCAGCGCCGCGGTGTAGCGGGCGATGTCGAGGCCGGTCTTGAAGCGGTTCTGCAGACGCATGCGCGCCACGGCTTCGGCGTTGACGCCGTTCCAGGTGTTCTTGTCCTTGAGCAGCGCCTCGGCAGCGTCAATCGCGCCCTGATAGGAAGCTGGGCCCTGGATGGCTTGGTCGCTCAGTCCACGCGGCTGGTAGTTCATGATCGTGATCCTTTAATCGACATTCGTGACAGTGCATTGCGAAGTGCGTGGCGCAGGTAAACGCTAGAAATCGAATTTCGTATAGGTAGCTTGATTTCGAATGGTGATGTCATGTAACATCTAAACTTGTCACAGATGTCATTTTGTCAATTTTGTCACAAAATGTGTCAGAAAGGCTGACATGGCGAGCGATTCGGGAAAGAAGCTGTTTGTGGGTCCGCGGTTCCGCCGGATCCGCCAGCAGCTCGGCCTGTCGCAGACCCAGATGGCCGAGGGCTTGGAGATTTCTCCAAGCTATATCAACCTGATAGAGCGCAACCAGCGTCCGGTGACCGCGCAATTGCTGCTGCGGCTGGCGGAGACCTATGACCTCGATCTGCGCGATCTCGCGACCGCCGACGAGGATCGCTTTTTCGCCGAACTCAACGAGATATTCTCCGACCCGCTGTTCCGGCAGATCGACCTGCCGAAGCAGGAACTGCGCGATCTCGCTGAGTTGTGTCCGGGTGTGACTCATTCATTACAACGGCTGTACGCCGCCTATACCGAGGCCCGCCGCGGCGAAACGCTGGTCGCCGCCCAAATGGCCGACCGCGACGAGGGAACTCGATTCGAGGCCAACCCGATCGAACGGGTGCGCGACCTGATCGAGGCCAACCGCAACTACTTCCCCGAACTCGAGCAGGCCGCCGAATCCCTGCGCGACGAATTGAACGTTCCGTCCGAGGGGTTGTTTGCCGCACTGGCCGCGCGATTGCGCGAAAAGCATTCGATCGTCACCCGCATCATGCCGGTCGACGTGATGCGCGAGACGCTGCGGCGGTTCGACCGCCATCGCCGGCAATTGCTGATCTCCGAACTGGTCGACGGCCCCGGCCGCGCCTTCCAGCTCGCGCTGCAGATCGGCCTTTCCGAATGCAGCGCCGCCATCGACGCCATCGTCAACCGCGCCGGGCCGCTCGACGACACGCCGCGCCGGCTCTACCGGATCACGCTGGCGAACTATTTCGCCGCCGCCAGCATGATGCCCTATTCCGCGTTCCATGCCGCGGCCGAGGCGCTGAACTACGACGTCCATGTGCTGGCGCAACGCTTCAACGCCGGCTTCGAGCAGGTCTGCCATCGCCTCACCACGCTGCAACGGCCGAACGCACGCGGCGTGCCGTTCTTCCTGCTGCGCGTCGACAATGCCGGCAATGTCTCCAAGCGGTTTTCCTCCGGCACGTTTCCATTCTCGAAATTCGGCGGCACCTGCCCGCTGTGGAACGTGCATTCGACCTTCGACACGCCGGACCGGCTGCTCAAGCAGGTGATCGAACTGCCGGATGGCACCCGCTATTTCTCGATCGCGCAGATGGTGCGCCGGCCGGTGGCGCCGCACCCGCAGCCGCAACCGCGCTTTGCGATCGGCTTGGGCTGCGAAATCCGCCATGCCGCCAAACTGGTCTATGCCGCCGGCATGGATCTGGAGAAGGCCGAAGGCACGCCGATCGGTGTCAACTGCCGGCTTTGCGAGCGCGAAAACTGCAGCCAGCGCGCCGAGCCGCCGATCACGCGCACGCTGATCCTGGACGAGAACACGCGACGCGTGTCGTCGTTCGCGTTCTCCAATGCACGAGAGTTGTGAGTCACGGATTCCGCCAATCCTATTAACCGAGACTGGATAACCGAATGTTCGTTTCATTCTTCCCCCGCCCGAAAATCTTCTTCATCTCGGCGATCGTCTGGGCCGCGCTGGCGATGACGCTCTGGTACAGCTACGCCAACGAACTGTACGGATCGTCGGCGCCTGTTGTCGGCGTCTCGACCTTCTGGTCGGTGCGCTCGCTGTGGTTCGATCTGTATTTCTGGGTGTTCGTCGGCATCTTCACAGCCTTCTGGATGTGGTTTTCGCCCCATCCCTGGGCACTGTGGTCGATCCTGGGCTCGGCATTGATCCTGTTCGCCACCTATTTCCAGGTCCAGGTCAGCGTCGCCATCAACACCTGGTACGGGCCGTTCTACGATCTGCTCCAGGCCGCGCTTTCGAAATCGAAACCGGTCACCGTCGACCAGATCTACGGGGAATTTTCGACTTTTGCCGGCATCGCCCTGGTCGCCGTTACCGTCGGCGTGCTGACGCGTTTCTTCGTCAGCCATTACATCTTCCGCTGGCGCACCGCGATGAACGATTTTTATGTCTCCCACTGGCCGCAGCTGCGCACCATCGAAGGCGCCTCGCAACGCGTCCAGGAAGACACCATGCGGTTCGCGACCATCACCGAAGGCCTCGGCGTCAATTTCATCAGCGCGATCCTGACGCTGATTGCCTTCCTGCCGGTGCTGCTCAGGCTTTCCAGCATTATCACCGAGCTGCCTATCGTCGGTGCGATCCCCTATCCGCTGGTGATCGCCGCGATCGTCTGGTCGATCTTCGGAACCGGCGTGCTGGCGCTGATCGGCATCAAGCTGCCCGGCATCGAGTTCTTCAATCAGCGGGTCGAAGCCGCCTACCGCAAGGAACTCGTGCTCGGCGAAGACGATCCGGCGCGCGCCGACCCGATGACGCTGAATGAGCTCTTCCTGCACATTCGCAAGAATTATTTCTGGTTCTATTTGAACTACCTGTACTTCAACGTCGGCCGCATTGTCTATTTGCAGACCGACGTCATCTTTCCCTACATCCTGCTGGCGCCGACGATCGTCGCCGGCAAGCTCACGCTGGGCCCGCTGCAGCAGATCCTCAATGCGTTCACGCAGGTGAGAAACTCGTTCCAGATACTGATCAACTCCTGGACCACGATCGTCGACCTGCTCTCGGTCTACAAGCGCCTGCGCGGCTTCGAAGCCATGATCGCCGGCGCGCCGCTGCCTGCGATCGAGGCCGTGAAGGAGCCTGCGGGGATTTGAGGTAACGTTCGTCATTGCGAGGAGCAACGCGACGAAGCAATCCATCTATCGGTGATGAGAGATGGATTGCTTCGCTCGCAATGACGACGACAGGGCCGCCGCTCCGCGCAATGTCGTCATCCCCTGTCCTAATCCAGCAGCGCAAACGCCTTGCACCAGCCGTCGATGCTGATCTCGCCCTCGACCACCTTGCAGGCATTCGGTTTCTCGAACAGCGTGCACATTCCGCAGCTGTAGATGCCATCAGGCCTGTCCTGGTATTCGGCCTGCTGCCGCGTCATCTTTTCCGATGCTTCGGTCCGTGAAATCCATAACAGGACGGCGGCCGGGATTCCTGTGACCACGGCGCGGATGACGTTGCGGCGTGAACGGTCCAGATTTTTGGGAATCATGGAGTTGCTTCTCCAGTTCTTGTCGGCACGCCGGAGCGGATTCTATCCGCCGCAACGACACGACGTTCCAGACACAATCTCGCGATCTCGCGGCACGATCTGCCCGAGGTTTTGCAGGTAACTCTCGCCCTCGAAATCAGAGGGCGCAGGGAATGCCGGATGCGCGCTGCACCCGCGATCTCGTGAGCAATGT
>JBOHIT010000353.1:0-5430 GCA_050726155.1 Bradyrhizobium sp. | reverse complement strand
ATCCTCGGCAGCGTCGTCAGCCTTCCCTTCGCTCACGGCATCGTCAGCGTCACCGGGTTCGATCTGTTCATCCTTGCGATGTTCGGATTCTTCCAGGTCGCCGTCGGCCTGACGCTGTTTTTCATCGGCTCGCGCTTCCTGCCGTCCAGTCAGGCCGCCCTGATCTCGACGCTGGAAACGCCGCTGATGCCGTTCTGGGTGTGGCTGGCGTTCGCCGAGGTCCCCGCGCTCCGGGTCTTCGTCGGGGGCGCCCTGGTCATGGGCGCCGTCATCGCCGACATCGTCGGCGATATCCGGGCGCAGAAACGATCCGGCTGAGTTCCGCGCGACGGCTCACGAAGGAGTGACGCAAATAAAATGCATCCGGGTGTCGGATTACGGACGCGGCGTCCGTCCTTGGGGTGAAACAAAGGGACCAGGCTCATCAAGGATAGCGGCTCATGAAGACCCCCGAAATCGCCACCAAGCAGGAAGCGCTGGCCGCCCGCCGGGCATTTCTCGTCGAGGAAAAGGGCTTTACCCGGGCCCGGGACGAGCTTGCGCGCAAGCGCCGTGAACTGCCCTGGGTCAGGGTTGACAAGCGCTATGAATTTCAATCCGCCAACGGCAAAGAGACGCTCGGCGATCTCTTCGCGGGCCGCCATCAATTGATCGTCCAGCACTTCATGTTCGGCCCCGAGTGGCCGGAGGGTTGTGTCGGCTGCTCGTACAACGCCGATCATGTCGACGGGGCAATTCCCCACATCCAGGCGCGCGACGCGACATTCGTTGCGATCTCACGCGCGCCACTCCCAAAACTTCAGCAATTCCGCCAGCGCATGGGCTGGCGCTTCAAATGGGTGTCGAGCCTTGGTAGCGACTTCAACTACGACTTCGACGTCTCGTTCCGGAAGGAAGACATCGCGACCGGGCGCGCTCAGTACAACTACCGTCCGCTCGATTTTGAGATCGAAGACCTCTCGGGATACAGTATTTTCTGCAAGAACCGCGACGGTGAAATCTTCCACACCTATTCGACCTTTGCGCGCGGCGACGAAATGCTGATGACGGCCTACATGTACATCGATCTTCTTCCCATGGGCCGCAACGAGGGTGAACTGCCGGAACCGTCATCCTGGTGGCGGCATCACGACAAGTACTCCGGTGGCGCAGGCGACACCGGCAGCGATCCGTCCGCCAAGAAGACCTGTTGTTGATCCTTACCGCACCGCAAACGGCGCCTGATAGGGCCGGCCGAACGGCACGCCGTTGATCACGGTCTGCACCGGTTTGAGCGCCAGCTTGCCCTCGCGCTTGTTGTTGCGGGTGTCTACGAACGAGACCTGCGCCTCCACCAGTTCCATGATCGCGACGTCGCCGGGCGCACCGACCTGCAGCGTGCCGATCTTCGGCGCGCGGTTGATGATCTTGGCCGGCGCCGAAGTAGCCATCGCCACCACCTGCTCGACCGTGAATCCGAGCGGAATGAACTTGCTCATCACGTTCGGCAGGAAAGGGATACCCGGCGAATTGCCGGAATAGACGTGAATGTCGGACGAGATCGTGTCCGGCGGGCAGCCGCCCGCGATCGCAACTTCCGCCACCGTGAAATCGAAACTGCCGCCGCCATGGCCGACATCGAACATCACGCCGCGCTGCTTGGCGGCAAGGGCTGCCGGCAACAGCTTGCCATCCTGAACGATATTGGTGAAGACGCCGCCGATATTCGGCGCGCCGGAATAGGCGTGGGTCAGCACGTCGCCCGGCCGCAGCAGATCGAGAATCTGCGACATCAGCTCCCTGGTTTCGACGCCGCCGATATGCACCATCATCTTGGCCGGCCAGCCGCACATCTCGCAGGCCTGGATGCCGCGCTTCAGCGGCTCGAGGCCGTGCTTGGCGATGACGTTCTCCGACATCCGGACCTTGACGCCGAGCAGGAAGTCCGGATTTTCGGCCAGCGCCATCGCGCAGGCTTCGACTTGCGCATAATCGATGTTGTAGAGCTCGGCGACGGGGAAACCGGACAGCCCGTTGTTGGCGATGTGGACGAAGGCGTAAATCCGCGCGCGCGATTGCGCCACGATGTAACGGCGTAATGCGCCGAGATTGTTGACGCCGGCAGCGCCGGCCGACACCACCGTTGTGGTGCCCTGACACTGCACCAGTTCGTCGGCGGGAATGCCGATCGCCGAGCCATAGGGGTAGACATGGGAGTGCAGATCGATCAGCCCCGGCGTCACCAGTTTGCCCGAGGCGTCGATGGTCTTCGAGGCGCGGGCGGCCGGAATCTCGGCCTCGACCGCCTCGATCATGCCCCAGCGAATGCCGATGTCGCGCTTTCCCCGCAATGACTGGCTGGGGTCGAGTACATCACCGCCCTTGATCACGAGGTCGAACTTGTCATTCGGCCCCATCGCCGCCTGGGCGCGCCCGGACATGGCGACGACAGCGGCCGATCCAGACAGACTCAGAAACTCACGGCGTGAAAATCCGCTCATGGCATCGCTCCCTGATTTTTTATGGCCGCGATGATGCGCCGGGACCCGGTCCCGCGCAAGCCGACGGGCGTCTGCCCACGGCCGGCCCACGAAAAAAGCATGACTGCGCCGCTGGTCTGTGCGTGGGCGTTGCCATAGACTCATTGCAATGATCAAGGGCCGAAGAGCCCAAACGGGAGGCGTCCATGGTGTCGTTCCGAATTCTTGCGGCCGCGTTCGGCCTGCTCGCTTGCAGCGCGGCATTCGCCGCCGATCCCCTGCCTCGCGCCAGGCCCGAAGAGGTCGGCCTTTCCAGCGAACGACTCGCGCGCATCCCGGCCGTGCTGAAGGCCGACATCGACGCCGGGCGCATACCGGGTGCGGTGATCGCCATCGCCCGCCGCGGCAAACTAGTTGCGCTCGACGCCTATGGCTGGCGCGACAAGGCAGTCGGAGTCGCCATGACCACCGACACCATCTTCAATATCGCATCCATGACCAAGCCGATGACGGCCGTCGGCGGACTGATGCTGTACGAACAGGGCAAGCTCCTGATCGACGATCCGCTCGGCAAATACTTCCCGTCATTCGCCAACATGCGCGTCGCCGTGAGCGACAATGGCGAGCCGACCATCGACACCGTGCCGACCAAACGGCCGATCACGATCCAGGATCTGATGCGGCACACCTCCGGAATAATTTATGGCGGCCGCGGCGATACGATCGTTCACAAGCAGTATCCGGCCGGCAGCAGCGCCGCCGCCACCAAATTGTCCGGTGCTGAATTCATGGACAAGCTGGCCTCGCTGCCGCTGCTCTATCAGCCTGCGACCGTCTGGGACTACGGCTTCGGTCTCGACGTACTCGGCCTCACCATCGAGAAGGTCAGCGGCCAGCCGCTCAGTCAGTACCTCGAAGCGAATCTGTTCAAGCCGCTCGGCATGACAGACACCGTGTTCTCGATCTCGGGCGATAGAATTGCCCGCTACGCCAAGCCGCTGCCGACCGATCCCGACACCGGCAGGCCGCAAGCGCGCAGCCCGGAATTGACGCAACCGCTCAAATTCGAATGCGGCGGCGGCTGTGCTGCCTCCACGGCATCGGACTATCTGCGCTTTGCGATGATGCTGATGAACGGCGGCCGCTCCGGCGAAGCCCGCGTGCTCGGCCCGCGTACGGTCGCCTACATGCTGTCCGACCAGCTGGGAGCGAACATCAGGAATCTCGTCGGCAATGCCGATCCGACCCGTGCCGATTACGGCTTCGGTCTCGGCCTTGCGGTGCGCACGACGCCGGGCGTGGTCAAGATGATGGGATCGGTCGGGCAGTTCTCGTGGCCCGGCGCCAGCGGCACCGACTGGTGGGTCGATCCGAAAGAGGAACTCGCGGTGGTCTATCTCTCGGCAGCGCCCGGTCCGATCCGCTGGCACTATCGGCAGAAGATCAATGCGATGGTGTATCAGGCGATCATCGAGTAGCGCGCATTTCCACCTTGACGGGCTTCATTCTGAGACGCCGCGTGCACGCGCCGCGTCTCAGCCGGGCGAGACACAGAACGAAAGAAAACTCGCACAGGCCGGGAACCAATGCGCCGCGACGCATTCGCGATTCGCAGCTGAATAGTCGTTCAGAATTCTCTTCGGGTTCCTTCGGAACGTTCGTGCCCACGCGCTGTTCTATCTTCGCTTTAACGAGGAGAGGACGAACAATGAAGAAGTTTGGATTAGTGCTGGCAGCGCTTGGCGCGATCATCGTCGCGGCGCCGTCGATTGCAAGCGCCGAGACCGTCGTGATCAAGCGTGGCGGCGATCATGGCCATCACCACGGCTATGGCGCGCGCGCCGAATTCCGTGGACATCGTGATCGCGGCTGGCATCGCGGACATCATCGCGACCGGGTCGTGGTCATCAAGAAGCATCGCTACTGAGTCTGACGGCTCAACGGAAAATGGCTCCTCGCGGAGCCATTTTCTTTGTTCGGTTCAGCGATGCTGACTACGACGGCAGCTTAGCTGTAGATTTCGAACAGGCCCGCGCCGCCCTGGCCACCACCGATACACATCGTGACGACGCCCCACTTCGCCTTGCGGCGACGGCCTTCCTGCAGGATGTGGCCGGTGAGCCGCGCGCCGGTCATGCCGAAGGGATGGCCGATCGCGATCGAACCGCCGTTGACGTTGTACTTCTCGGGATCGATGCCGAGCTGGTCGCGTGAATACAGGCACTGGCTGGCGAAGGCTTCGTTCAGTTCCCAGATGTCGATGTCGCCGACCTTGAGGCCGTGACGCTTCAACAGTTTCGGCACCGCGAACACCGGCCCGATGCCCATTTCGTCCGGCTCGCAGCCCGCCGCCGCCCAGGCGACGAAGCGGCCGAGCGGCTGCAGGCCGCGCTTTTCGGCATCCTTGGCTTCCATCAGCACCACGGCCGCGGCGCCATCCGAGAGCTGGCTGGCGTTGCCAGCGGTGATGTACTTGCCCGGGCCCTTGACCGGCTCGAGCTTGGCGAGGCCCTCCATGGTAGTTTCGGGACGGTTGCACTCGTCCTTGTCGACGACGTAGTCGACGATGCTTTCGGCCTTCGTCGCCTTGTCGACCACCTTCATCTTGGTCTTCATCGGGACGATTTCGTCCTTGAACTTGTTGGCCTGCTGGGCGGCGGCCATGCGGCGCTGCGATTCCAGCGAGTACTCGTCCTGGTATTCGCGGCTGAGCTTGTAGCGCTCCGCGACGATATCGGCGGTGTCGATCATCGCCATGAAGATGGCGGGCGCCGCCTTCAGCAGCTCCGGATCGATCGATTCCTTCGGCGAACCGCCGCCGGGGATCGAGATGCTTTCGACGCCGCCGGCCACGATGCAATCGGCGGAATCCGAGCGGATCGAGTTGGCAGCCATCGCGATGCTCTGCAGGCCCGAGGAGCAGAAACGGTTGATCGAGACGCCGGCCGTCGTTTTCGGGAGGCCCGCGAGC
>JBOHIT010000352.1:0-2383 GCA_050726155.1 Bradyrhizobium sp. | reverse complement strand
GCGCTGGCCGATATCCTCGCCCTTGCTGGGAATACCCATTGCGACACGGCCCACTTCTCCTTTCTGACCAAACAGAGATTCTGTGAGCGCAATGGGAAGCTCGCTAAGCAATTCGAAGTTCGCCCGGTCTGGAAGGATGGCACCGAAAGCACGGCATCGCTGAATGCGAAGCCGGACACCAACGGTGTTGAACTGGTCCGCTATATCCCCCAGACCTACCTGGAGAAGGTCTGCACCGAGACTGAACCCGGGCAGCAGAGCGAATTCCAGCTCGAACTGCGCAAGGTGATTTTCTCGCATATCAGTGACGCCGACCGCCTCGATAAGGAAACGCTCGACGAGTTGATTGAGTACAAGACGGAAGAGCTGAAGGGGCAGATCGAAAGCGCCCGGCGCGAAATCTCCCGCATAAATGGCGACCTGATCCGCCTAGAGGACAAAGCCACGGGGGACTATGCCGCACAGCTCGACGCTAAACTTAAGCTCAAACAGCAGGAGCTCAAAGCGCATCAGGAGAACAGGCCGACCACGGTCGAGCAGCCCGGCAATGTCAGCGCCGAACACAAGGCGGCATATGAAGCGATCGCCGGAAAACTCACGCAAGAGCGGGCCACGCTGCACGATCTCGACGTTAAGATCGTCCAGCAGCAGGCTTTACAGAAATCCGTGACCGAAAAAATCGCCATCGCCCGGAAGCTCGAAGGCAAGATCGAGAACTTCGAGGCCGAGTATGGACGACTGGAACGCGAGACGGCCGCAGACCTGCAAAAGCTGGCTCTCGATTTCAAGTCCATCATATCTATGACCGTCGACAAGAGCATCTTGGCGAAGGCGCTAGAAGGCCTTACCGCGCAGAAATCCGTTATCGACACTGACCTTGCCCCGGAAACCGCGACGGGCGTCGTCACATTGAAGGCTGCTTGCCTTGACCGCATCAAAGGACTCCAGGACCAGCTCGACGCTCCGAACAAGCAATATCAGCGCTACAACGAAGCCCTGAGAGTTTGGCAGGAAAGATCGCGGGCAATTGAAGGCGATGCCGAGAAGGCGGACACCCTGAAATGGTATGAGGCGCAGCTAAACTACATAGCCACGAAGCTGCCCGGCGATATCGCTGCACTCCAGGAACAGCGCAAAGCCATCGCGGTGGACATCCACAAGTGCGTCGCGGCCATTCGTGACGTTTACAAGGAACTTTTCGGGGCTGTCCAGGAGCTTATTAGCGGCAGCGTCATCATCAAGGAAGGCTTCAAGCTCACTTTCGAAAGCAGCATCGTCGAACGTACGTTCCAAACTGATTTCTTTGAGCGATACGTTTCTCAAGGCAATGTCGGGTCATTCTACAACAAGGAACGAGGCGCAGCCGCGCTCGAAGAGCTGCGCGCCGACTTTGACTTCAACAGTGTCGACGAGACGATCTCCTTCATCGAGCGTGTGACGCAATACCTCCAGCAGGATATGCGCAACCCGCAAAAGCCAAAGACAGGCATTGCCTCGCAGCTCCGCAAGAATGTCGCCGTGAAGGACCTCTATGACTTTCTGTGGACGTTCGGCTACTTGGAGCCGGAATACTCGCTCAAGCTCGACGGCAAAGACCTTAGCCACTTGTCACCCGGCGAACGCGGAACGTTGCTGCTGGTCTTCTATCTCCTCGTCGACAAGAGCAACAAGCCAATCATCGTCGACCAACCGGAAGAGAACCTCGACAGTCAGACGGTCTACCGCCTGCTCATTCCCGTCATCAAGGATGTCAAGAAGCGCCGCCAGATCATCATGGTGACGCACAGCCCCAACATCGCCGTAGTCTGCGACGCCGAGCAAATCATCCACGCCCATATAGGCAGGGCGTCGCGCAATGCCGTCATCTACACGATGGGCGCCATCGAATCTCCGGAAATCAACCGCTATCTTGTAGACGTACTCGAAGGCACCCGTCCGGCCTTCGACAATCGCGATTCCAAATACTTCGCGCAATAGGGCCACCAGTTTGTGCGGCCAACTCTGGCCGCTTGAAACGCTTGGCATGGAACGCGGCTATATCTACATGACGAGTTCAAAAGGCCAATCGAAATGCGAATATAGAAAAGGCTTCCCGCCTTCCTTGTTCGTCTCCTTGGCATAAATGCGGAATTTTGTCCCGACGGGGTACATCTTTCGCATCGATCGTGAGCACTCCA
Organism: Bradyrhizobium sp.; assembly: GCA_050726155.1. Taxonomy (GTDB): domain Bacteria; phylum Pseudomonadota; class Alphaproteobacteria; order Rhizobiales; family Xanthobacteraceae; genus Bradyrhizobium. The sequence continues at coordinate 206 of JBOHIT010000352.1, read as the reverse complement.
CGTCCATCGTAGTCGGATAAGGCTGCCCCGCCACCGGCCGAACGTGAGTACGGGAACTCTTACCTGGCTTCACGGCCGAGTAAGTCTCAACGATGATTAGCTGATACTGAGACCAAGGTTGGTTCACACTCATCGCGCAACAACCCTTACCTAAGAATTAGTCGTGCAACGCCTTTCGAAGGGCATCAGTCGCGTCGGCATAGAAA